>NZ_JBFALC010000033.1:0-106765 GCF_040656035.1 Streptomyces sp. NPDC050211 | reverse complement strand
TTTTTTTTTTTTTTTTTTTTGTGTTGTTTTTTTTTTTTTTTTTTGATTTTTTATATTTTTTGTTTTATTTTTTTTTTTCTTATTTTTGTGGTATGTCTTCTCTCCACCGCTCCGGCCGCGGCTGTCGGCCCCCGCCGGGGGGCCCCCCCCCCCCCGGCCCCCCCCGACAGGTCCCGGTCAGACGCGGCGGCGGGTGAAGCGCTGGTTGGGGTTGCCGGTGTAGGTCCACTGGGAGATGCGGGCACCGTCGGTGGTCAAGTACTCCCAGACATCCATGGCCAGGCCGGACTCCCGGTTGACGAGGCTGATCACGTCACCGCCGTGGTCGACCACGCGCCACTGCTGGCCGGTGGCGCCGCTGTCGGCCTGCTGGACGACGTCCGCGCCGGTCGCGGTGCCCGTGGGCTGGAGGAACAGGCCACTGTGCAGTGCTTTGACGCGGACGTGGCCGCCGCCGGCATCGATGAACTCGAACTGCTGGTTGGGGCGACTGCTGGTGGTCCGCTGGACGAGCCGTGCGCCGGCGGCGGTGGAAGCCTCGTTGATCTCGGCGGCCTTGCCGCTGTGCTGGGCCAGCAGGGTGTAGAGGCCCGGGCCGCCGGGGGAGTCGCCCAGCTGGGCTTCCCACCTGGTGTTGGACCCGGACGCGTCGGCCGGGAGGCGGTCCCGTGCGGCGGTGTCGCCGTACATGGTCCAGCGGGCCCAGTCGACGACGGTCCTCGGGAAGCGCTGGTCGCTCCAGAAGCTGGTGTGGCTGCCGCCGACGAAGGTGAGGAACGCCTTGGGCCAGGTGATCTCCGAGTATGCCTGCCGGGCCGAGGAGTACTGCGTGGTCGAGTCCCGGTCGCCGTGGACGAACAGGACCTTGGCCGAGACCGAGCTGGATGGGTTGCCCATGTCCACGCAGGACTGGGGATTGGCGGAGATGATCCGGCTGTCGGGCCAGGAGGTCAGCAGACCGTGGGTGACCATGCCGCCCAGGGAGTGGCCCGAGACGCCGACGCCGATGCCGGTGTTGATGTGCCCGGCCAGCGGTCCGCTCGCGTTGAGCGCGAGGGTGTTGGTGAGGATCTGCGAGACGTCCTTGGAGGTGTTGCCGTTGTTGACGTCGGTGAAGTTGTGGTTGAAGTGTGGGGCGGGGACGATGAAGCCCGCCGAGGCCAGGGCCCGGATGATGAACAAGGAGTTCTGCGGGCTGCTTCCGTAGCCGTGGGTCATGTTGTAGACGGGGAAGACCCCGTTGGCGACCGGGGCGTCCGTCACCGGACTGCCGCCGGCGGTGCCGGTGGCCGGGTAGTAGACGTACGTGGTGCACGGGCGGCTGCCGCGGGTCCAGTTGTACCGGCGCACGCCGACCGCGAACGGCGTGGTCGGCGCGGTGTCCAGTGGCCCGGCGGCGGCCGGTGCCTGCCCTGCCCCTAGCAGGGACAGGCCCACGCCCGTCGCTCCGGCCGCGGTCATGCTGAGGAAGGTCCGTCGTCGCAGGGTCATGGTGACTCCTTGGGTGCGGGGATGAGTGGAGGGTTCGGCGTTCGGCTGGTTCCGTTGCCGGGTGCGTCCCGTCGGCGCCAGAGGTCGACAGATCGACGGGTCGCGCGGCGCGACAGCGGGTCTGGGTGCTCCTGCCACCCGCGAGGGGCGGCAGGAGCGGCATGCGATTGGTCGGGTGCACCGGATGCCGGGGTGAGTGTGGCCGTTCCGGTCGAACACGGCCTGGTTCTCCCAGGCGCTGCTGCAGTTGTTGCTGTCGGCCACCGAGTGAGCGGAGCACTGCTGTGAAGCGGTGATGACGTCGCCGGTGCCGTCGTGGTCTCGGTGGTGCGACGTCGGTGAAGCAGGCTATGAGGTGGTCACGTCGTGTTCGCCGTGGCTGGGCATGACGTCGATGACCGCCGTGACCGGTCCTGTGCCGGTCGTCCCGGTGACTGTCACCTCACCCGGCCTGTCCGTCGCGCCAGGTGGCAACGGCTGCCAGCGGACTGGGACAGCGGTGATCTTGTTGTTGGCGGTGGTGAGCATGCGGATGGAGGAGGGCAGCTTTGGGGCGGCCCTCACCATCGTGCTGGTGTAGATGGTGTCCTGGAGGATGTGCTTGGCGCGGCTGGCGTTGAAGACGTTGATGGACGCGTGCGGCTCCCACGTGTTCGCCAGTCCGGGCACGGCCCGGAACATCGGCTGGTAGCCGGCCGGTTCCCACACCAGTGCCCCTGAACCTCGGTTGTCGACCACGTCGTTGGCGGCCTGGAACACCCTGCGGATCGCGTCCGCCTGCCCCTGAATGGTTCGCGGGTACGGCGAGTTGGGCAACGGCGAGCCGTCGCCGCCCGACGCGGGGTAGGCGGTTTCGGCGATGTCGATCTCGTAGCCGGGATAGGTGGTGGCAATGGTGTTCAGGTTGAGATCCAGCGCCTCGGGCGTACCGTGCCACTCCGGGTAGTACGAGAGGGCCAGCACATCGGGGTTCTGGCCCTTCGCCTTCACCCGGGTGAGGAACTGGTGCCAGAACTCCATGGTTTTGGCGAGCTTGTCCTTGTCGACGATCACGTGTATCTCGACCTTGGATGTCGGTGACGCGTCTCGGACGGCCTTGATCCCGGCCGCGGCCAGGGTGGTGAACCGGTCCCACGACTGGTCGTAGAGCTGCCGCTCCACCGGGTCGGCCGACCGCCAGTACTTCCACAGCAGTCCACCGCCGGGCTTGGACTGGTAGATATCGGCCTGGTCGACGAAATACGGCGGACTCGTCGTGCCGATGTGGGCCGCCTCGCTGCCGTACATGAAGCCATTGATGATCTCGTTGCCGACGGCCACCTTCTCCGGCGTGGTGCCCTGCCGGATCAGCCGCTTCAGATAGTCGGCGGTGAAGTCGTACACGGCATTGGACAGGTCCGCGAACTCCAGCTCGGCCCAGGCGCGTGGTTTGGGTTGCTTGCTCGGGTCCGCCCAGGAGTCCGCGTAGTGGAAGTCGATCCCCAGGCCCATGCCCCGCTGCTCGATCCACTTGGCTGAGGCCAGTGAGCGCTCCGGACCCTGGCGCGGTATCGGCGTCGGTTGACCGGTGCTCTCGCTGCGCGGCTCGTTGAATATCCGCAGCCGGCTGTACTCGATGCCACGGTCCTTGGCCACGTCGAGCAGGTGTGGCCCGGCGCCGCGGTCTTCGGCCAGGGGGTCGACCCAGTACTGCTGGTCCTGGACGTCGTCCATCCAGGACAGATCGGCGCCGAGGGTGAGGTCGTCGCGCAGGTAGTTGAAGACCTGGAGCTCGCTGACACCTGCCCGGGCCCGGCCCGGCCCACCTGTGAACGTCAGCCGGACGAAGCGCGTTCCCGGCCGGGTGAACAGGTGCACTTCCCCTCGCGACACGGCTCGGTTGTGGGACCTGTCGGCGATGGCCTTCCACCGGCGACCGTCGGATGAAGCCTCGACGACGTACCGGTGGGCCACGCCACGGTCCGGGAAAAGCACCTTGACCTTACGCAGGTTGTCGTAGGTTCCACCGAGGTCGACGGTGAGCCACTGCCGGGCGCCGGCACTACCGGGTTGCCAGGACGTCGTCGGATCGCCGTCGATGGCCAGACGGGCGCTGGACGAGCCGGAGGCGGCCGTCGCCGAAGCCCAGGGCTTGGCAGCGATATTGCTCTCGATCGGCTTGATGTCCGCGGTTCCGAAGGTCGCGTGGGCCGACTCGGGCACCATGAGTAGGTTCGCGGACACCATGGTGACCAACGTCGTCGCGACCGCGATGGCGCGGGGCAGACGCGTTCTGCTCATGTCCTTCTCCTGACGATGTCACGTACGGGCGGCATGGGCTGTTCCGTACGCTCTGCCGGTCGCGAAGACCGGCAGAGCACGGGACGTCAGTCAGCCGACATCGAGGTAGTCGACGTTGGGCAGTCCGGTTGACGTGGTCGGATCCAGCCGGATGGTGTTGCTGCCGGCGTTCAGCGGGACCGTCACGGTCTTGGTCGTCCACGTCGTCCACGCACCGGTGGACTCGAACGAAAGCGCCCCTGCCGGGGCTCCGTTGACGACGAGGTTCGCGGGCCTCGCACCGGTGGTGGAGCCATTGGCGAACCGGATCCCCAACGTCGCCGTACGGGCGGTCGCGGAGTTCACGGTGAACTCCGCGAAGGCCCCCACAGCGCCGTCGCCGTTGCAGAACCCGCTGCCGGAATAGCCGGCTTGGTTCGAGTCGATCGTGCCCCGGCACTGTGCCGGAGCGGTCTCTGCCTCGTAACGCCCCGGAGGCGCTGGTGTGTCGGCAGAGGTCTTGACGAGTGAGAGCTGGTCGACGGTGACGCCGCCCGAACCCGACGCCCGCACGGTGAGGGTGGCGGCCCCGCCGGGCAGCTCTATGCCGGTGAGCTCGCGCTTGGCCCAGCCGCTCGACGACGGGACGCCGAGGATGCGCTGGCTGCCGTTGGCGCCGGTGATCACGACCTGTCCGGCGCTACCCCGAGCGTGCAGGGACAGGGTGTAGGTGCCTGCGGGCACCGATGCGATCCGCTGCTCGACGCCGCCGCTGTTGCTCACCTGGAGGGCGAAGCGAGACCCGTTCACACCACCGTCGACGTTGGTCACCGAACCGCCGAGGTTCCGCCATCCCCGTACACTGGAGACGATGATGCGGTCGGCCTGGATGTCGGGGTTGAGGATGTAGTTGTTCGCCGGCCCGACCCGCCACTCTCCGGTCGTGACGTTGAACTGCCACTGGCTCACCGAGTGGAACTGCGGCCGCGCGCCGGTCTTGGTGATCGGCACCCACTGGTTGTACCCGATGCCGTTCCAGGCGAAGTCGGCCCAGCGGTCGCCGGCGTAGATCACCGTGTTCTGCTTGGTGCCCTTGACCGTCACGAAGAACCCGGTCTGGGTCACGTGGCTGTAGTCCATCTCGGTGCCGGCAAGGACGTACTCGCCGCTGTAGGAGCCCTGGACGTTGCTGCTGGTCGACTCATTGACGTAGTTGACCGAGGTGTTCCAGCCGTGCAGGTCCGACGCCGCGTGGTAGTACTTGCCGTCGAGCTTGAACATGGCGTTGCCCTCGCGACCGTCGCCGCGGCGGATCTCCACGCCCGGCTCGATCCGCAGCGAGTCGGACTCCCGGAACTTGGCCACGAAGCCGCGCGACCGTCCTTCGCGGTTGGAGAAGATCAGGTAGTCCTTGCCGTCCTCGTCGGTGAAGACGGTCTGGTCTCCGGTGCCGGTCGTCGGCGAGTTGGTGATCTGGGTCTGGAAGTAGCCGTAGTCGAAGGTGTCGGTGGGTGAGTCGCCCTGCAGCAGCAGGACACCGTGCCCGCCTCCGACGTAGGCCTGGACGGCGAGCACGTACTTGCCGGTGTTCTCGTTGTACGAGACCCCGAGCCGCCCGACCCACCCTGCCTGACCGAGGGTGGCGCCGCTTTGGATCGGTGTCGTCCGCGTCGCGACCCGGTTCTCGAACTTCCAGTTCACCAGGTCCTTGGACGAGTACACCGGGATGGACCTGAAGCTGACCTCGCCGTCGTACTTCCGCGTCGGATTGGCCCGGTAGGACTCGGCGCCGAGGTAGTGCACGCCGTACCAGTAGTAGGTGTCACCGAACTTGAAGACCCCACCGCCCTGCGAATAGATGGGGTTGCCGCTGGTGTCGTTCCAGAAGGTGTTGTTCGTGATCGTCTGGAACGTGCCCTCGTCGGCAGCCTGCAGATCGCCGGCGGCGTTCATCAGGGCCGTCTTCGCCTCGGCGACCTCCGACTTGGTGGCCGATGTGTCGTCGGCTACCGCGTCCGCGGAACGCAACGCCTTGGCGAAGGGTTTCCAGGAGCCGGCCGTGTACTTCGACGGAGCGCGGGTCTCGTACTCGGACACCAGGTACTTCAGGCCACGATCCGCCACCGGTCCGGCAGCGGCGTCCTGGGCTGGGAGCTCCTTTGTCGATGTCTGCGCCGTCGATGTCTGTTGTGCCGGGGCCTCCGCCGACGCGGTGCCAGCCCAGACGGGCGCTGCTAACGACACGGACAACAAGGCGGCCGCGGCCAACTTCCAGTGCTTCGAGACGGCACGCATTCGGTATCTCAAGATGTCACCTTCCATCATTCTCGAAGGCGCCGAGGTCCGGCGCACTTCCGCTGAAGGGCAGTCCCACGTTGGTGCCCTTGTCGATCAGGGCACTGTTCGCCGCGAGGCGGAGGTGGGGCAGCACGGGCAGGCTCCCGTCGCTCTGGCGGGGCGCGTCCCAGCCGGACGTCGACACACTCTGGAACTGGGAGTCCGACAGGGGGATGCCGAGGTTCCAGGTGTTGTACGCGGCGTTCGTGCCGCTCATGTACGACGTCGCCGTTCCGGTGTAGGCGATGTTGTTGCGCAGGTTGCCCCGGCCGACGGCGGCGCCGCTCGAGTCGACGCCACGCATGTTGAAGTTGGGGTGGTTTCCGTAGCCGGTGTTGTTGAAGTAGTCGTTGGCCACCGGGTGGTGGTTGGCGTAGAAACCCTGCGCCTTGTTGAGGAACGCCACCGAGAAGCGGACGGTGTGCTTGGGCGCGTTGGCCTCGTAGTCGCCCCCGTAGCCGCCCGACTTGAAGCCGGCTCCGTTGCCGGAAGGCGTCGTCGTCCCCGGCACGTATCCGTTGCGCCAGGCCCACGAGTTCTCGATGGTCACGGGCGAGTAGGTGGAGATGAGGTCGAACCCGTCATCGGCGTTCCACCATGCGCGGCACCCCCGGAACACATTCGCCGCGCGGCCGGAAGGCGTGTAGTGCGCACCGAACCCGTCGGCGTTCTCACCGGGCCCGTCACTGCTGCGCAGGTCGTAGTTGTCATGCGAGTCCGAGTTGAGGACGAGGTTGCCGGCCCCGCCGTTGATGAACAGGCCGGTGCCCATGTGGTGGTGGGTATTGATCTGCTCGAAGATGTCGTTGCTGCCGGAGACCCAGATCCCCCAGGACTCGGCGTTCTGGTTGTTGTTCTGGGGAACGCCCTTGACTTCCAGTCCTTTGAGGTGGATCCAGCTGCCGGTGACGTTGAAGCCCTTGATGCGGCAGTTGTCCGTCATCCGCGAGAAGTCGAAGACCGGTTTCTCGCCCGGCTGGGCCCAGTACCGGATCGGGTTGCCCGAGCTGCCGCTCTTGTTGAGGGTGATCGCGTCGACCCTGGCGGTCTGGCTCGAACAGGCGCTGTTCGCGCGGGTGTAGGCGTAGGTGCCGCCCCGGAAGTAGACCGTGTCGCCCGCCGTGGCGACGGCCTGTGCACGGGCGATCGACGCCCACGGGGCGGCCTGCGTGCCTGCCGCGCCGTCGTTCCCGTTCGGGGCGACGTAGTAGGTGTTTCCGGCCGCCGTGGCCTTCGCGGACGCCGAGCCGGGGGCCATGGCGAGGGAACTCGCCGTGACCACCGAGAGCAGGAGGGCAGGGGTGCCGAACTTCGCGGTTCTCACAGCGTCATCTCCCGAGTCAGGTGATTTCCCGTGCGGCAGTAGGGCTCGTGCCTGCCTGAAGAACTCAGCGCAGGTGCGAAAACTGCTTTCGAAGGGTGGGACCACGCGCGTGCTTCTTCAGAACTTCATGGCGCCGGCGGCCAGGTTGGCGATGAAGTGGCGCGAGCCGATCAGGAAGACCCCGATCAGCGGGATCACCGACATGAGCGCTCCGGCGATGACCATCGACTGGTCGGTGGTGTAGATGCCGTTCAGCTGCTGCACGGCCACCTGCAGCGTCACCTTGCCCGGGTCGGTCATCACGATCAGTGGCCACAGGTAGTCGTTCCAGATGTGGAAGAAGGTGAAGATCCCCAGGAACGCCAGCCCCGGGCGGAGCACCGGCAGCCCCACCGTCCACCACTGGCGGAAGAACCCGGCACCGTCGACCCTCGACGCCTGGATCAGCTCGTCGGCGATCGCCCCCTGCGCGTACTGGCGCATCCAGAAGATCCCGAACGCGTTGGCCGCACCGGGGATGATCAGCGCCTTGAGCGAGCCGACCCAGCCGAGCCAGGCCAGGGTGACGAACTGCGGCACCAGCGTCAGCTGCATCGGGATCATGAAGGTGGCCAGCACGATCCAGAACAGCACCCTCCGCCCGGGGAAGTCGTACTTGGCGAAGGCGAAGGCGGCCAGCGAGTCGAAGAGCAGCACCAGGAACGTCACGGCTGTGGCGGCCACGACGGTGATGCCCATCGACCCCCAGAAGTCGATCCCGTCGAACACCTTGTTCATGTTCTCCCACAGGTGGGAGCCCGGGATCAGCTTGGGCGGGTAGGCGAAGATGTCCCCGGTGGTGTTGGAGGCCATCACGAACATCCAGTAGAACGGGAAGATCGTGATCAGCACGCCCAGCAGGAGCACGGCGTGGCCCACGATCGTCCGCGACCGGGCGGCCGTCTCAGCGCGCACGGGACTTCTCCTTCCGCTTGCCGGTGCCGATCGGGTCCTCGTCGCGGCCGCCGATCAGCCGCCAGTTGATGACGGAGAACACCGCGATCAGGAGAAACAGCGCCCAGCCGACGGCCGCGCCGTAGCCGAACCGGTTGAAGATGAACGCCTGCTGGTAGAGGTAGAGCACGATGGTGGTGGCCTCGCCGCCGGGCCCGCCGACGTTCCCGTTGTCGTCCACCGGGAACAGCACCTGCGGCTCGGTGAACAGTTGCAGCCCGCCGATGGTGGAGGTGACGGCGACGAACAGGATCACCGGGCGGAGCATCGGGATGGTGATCCGGAAGAAGGTCTGGCGATTGTCGGCGCCGTCGACCTTGGCCGCCTCGAACACGTCGCTGGAGATGGCCTGCAGGCCGGCCAGGCAGATGATGGCGTTGTAGCCGACCCACCGCCAGATGGTGATCGCCGCCACGGAGACCTTCATCGCCCACGGGTCGGACAGCCAGCCGACCTCGCCGGCGCTGATCGCCCGCAGCGCGCTGTTGAGCAGCCCGGAGCTGTCGCTGAAGACGGAGCCGAGCACCAGGGTCATCGCCACGATCGAGGTGACGTTCGGGACGAAGTAGGCCACCCGGTAGAACGCCTTGAACCGCACCGTGGTGTGCAGGGCGTAGGCGATGACCAGCGCCAGGAAGACCATCGGGACGGTGGACAGGATCCAGATGACCAGGGTGTTGCCGATCGACTGCCAGAAGTCGGAGTCGGTCACCAGGTACGCGTAGTTCTCCCAGCCGATCGGCCGCGTCTCTCCGATGCCGTCCCACGACATGAATGACAGGTAGATGGAGAAGCCGACCGGGAAGACGCCGAAGACGGCGAAGAGGAGGAAGAACGGGGAGACCGCCGTGTACATCGGCCAGTAGCGGCGCCAGCCGGGCAGCGGCCTGGACCCGTCCGGTGGCGGCTTGGCGGTCCTCCCGCGCCGATCGACGGTCTTCCCGCGCAGGGCATCGGCGAGGCCCATTCAGATCGCCCCCTCGCGGGTGAGTTCGCGCTCGATGGTGTCCTGGGCGTCCCTCCATGCCGTGTCGACGTTCTTGCCGGACTCCACGTTGGCGAGCTCGGCGGCGAAGACGGGGTCCATCACCCGGTCGTACGGGCTCTTGTAGACGGTCCTGACCTGCCGCGCCGACGGTCCGAACACCTCGATGGTGCGCTGTCCGCCGTAGAAGGGCCGAGGCTCACGCATCTCCGGCCTCGTGAAGGAGTGCGGGGAGGACGGGAACAGCGACATCTCCGTGAACGCCTTGACCTGGTTCTCAGGAGACTGCAGCCAGGTGACGAACTTGTAGGCCGCCTCGGGGTTCTTGGAGTACTTGGTGATCGCCAGGAACGAGCCGCCGACGTTGCCGGCGCCGCCGGGCGGGTCGGCCACCCGCCACTTGCCCTCGGTCTTCGGCGCGGCCGACTCCGGGAAGGCGAAGCCCCACCACACCGCGCCGATGCCCACCGGCTGGCGGCCGCTGGTGACCACGCCGTACAAGTCGGTGGAGCCCTCCGGGGCGCCGGCCGACAGGCCGTCCCTGCCGATCCGGTAGGCCAGTTCGAATGCCTCGCGCAGCTCGTCACGGTCGCCGATGAACCGGCCGTCCTCGGTCATGAACTTGCGGCCCAGCTGGCCCAGCCGGATGCCCCAGACGTGGTGGATGTTGGGGCAGATCACCGCGCGCTCCTGGGACTTCCGCAGTTCCTTGCCCAGGGCGATGAAGCCGTCCCAGTCCGGGGCGCGGGCGGCCAGCTCCTTCGGGTCGGTGGTGATCCCGGCTTCCTGAAGCAGGTCGGCGCGGTAGAACAGCCCGGTGGGGCCCGTGTCCATGGGGAACGCGATCATCCGGCCCTCGGGCGTGATGCACTCGTTCCACTTCCAGTCCAGGTACCGGCTCTTCAGCTCGGCCGCGCCGAAGTCGTTCAGGTCGACGAACACGTCCTGGTTGGGGAAGTAGGTGGCCACGTCGGAGTTGATGCCGATGATGTCCGGCACCAGGGACTTGCCGGCGAGCGCGGTACGCACCTTCGTGTTGAAGTGGCCGCCGATGTTGGTGCGGCTGAGTCTGAAGCCCTCGGCCCCGGGAATGCCCTTCGTCTCGGCCCGGGCGACCAACTCGTCGCTCACCGACCGGTCCCAGGTCCACAGAGTGATCTCATCCGGGTCGCCGAGCGAGCGCTGCGACCCGCAGCCGGCCGGCCCGAACCCTCCGGCGGCTGATCCGGCGCCCAGCGCCAGAAACCGTCTTCGTGACACTGCCATGGACGCGTGTACCACCTTCCGAGCGAGGGGCCCACCCCCTGATCGCTCAGGCGGTGGCCGAACAGACATCGCGAACGGCTGCTCTGGTTGAACGGGGGGCGGCGTGCTTGAGGAGGCTCGGCACCGCCGCCGACATGCTGCACACATCGCTGCCCACGAGCGCCGGTGCGGACCTCATGGCCCACAGGACGAAGTGGCCGCGCAGCTCCGTGTCCGTAAGCTCGGGCGGCCGACCTCCGGCATGCCCCGGCCGTTGATTTCGGTGATCCACGCGAACGCGGCCACTGTGGTCGCCGATGATGGCCTTGGGCGAGCACCAGTCGTACGTGAGGCAGCCCAGGCCCGAAGCGGCGAACTGGCGGGCGTCTTGCGTGTGCCCGGTCGCACCCTCGCCCCGGCCTCCTTCTTCGTCGCACGCCGCGGCCCGGTCGGAGCCAAGCCGTTTCCGTACGCCATCGTCAGGTTCAGGTAGGGACGACTGCGTCCTCGGTCTGCTGCACCGCCGTCGTTGAGGCCACCCGCGAACCGACCGGCCTCGGTTCGCGCCCAACCGCCGCGTGCTACGTGAGATACACGGCGAGCGGGAGGTTCTGGCGGCGCACGTCACCGGCGACGAGCCCTGCGACCCGCTGGGCGCCGTAGGTGTCGAAGTGGGTGTGGTCGTTGCAGAAGAAGGTGCCCAGGGGACCGCTGCCTCCGTAGTCGCCGTTGTTCGGGCAGAAGTGCAGACTGTTGTAGAGCGAGACACTGAGCGTCTGCAGGTCGATGACGGGCGCCCTGGTGGCGGCGCCGGCGGCGAGGGTCTGGGTGACGAAGCCGCGGTTCTTGGTCGCTGTGCCGCCGGAGCAGGTGATGGCGGCCACCGGGGTGAGCAGCACCGGGTGCGCGCCACGGGCGAGGGCGGCCTGCGCCATCTGGGTCATCAGCTGTTGGTAGCGGGCCGGGCCGACGTGCCGGGGGCAGGTCGAGGAGGAGTCATTGATGCCGAACTGGATGAGCAGGTAGTCACCGGCCTTCATTCCGGTGGTCGCGTTCAGCATCGCCTGCCAGCGGGACGAGTACGTGGTGGACGTGAGGCGGCACTCACCGTCCGAGCCCTTGGTGCCGCTCACGTTCCCCTCGTACAGCCAGGTCTGGATGCTGCGGCCTCCGACGGCCTGGTTCTTGACGGTCACTTCGCTGCTGAACAGGGCGTCGAACTGGCTGCCCCAGCCGACCGGGCACCGGCCGGAGCTCGGGTTGGCCATGGTGGAGTCGCCGGCCAGCCACACGGTGACCGGCGCGGCGGCCGCCTGTGCGGCCGGGGCCTGGGCGCGGGAGGCACTGGTGCAGTCCGTGGCGACGCGGTCCGCCGCGGATGCGGCGCTGACACCGAGGCTCGACAAGGCGATCATGAGCGCGGTCGTGATGAGAATCCGTAAGTTCCTCAACGGGTCCCTCCTTGGGACTGGCGCCGGGCGTTCGGTCAGCGCAGGTACGCGGCCAGGGGCAGACGCTGCTCGCGGATGCTCTGGAGCACCAGCCCGCCCATCTGGCTCGCGCCGTACTGCGAGAAGTGGGTGTTGTCCGTGACACCGTCGACGGATGAGCGCAGGAAGAGCTGTGCGGAGGAGGACGGGCCGAGGGACTCGACCAGCGTCTTGCTCTTGGTGGTCAGATCGATCACTGGCACGTTCTGCGCTGTGCCGACCGAGCGCATCTCGGCGGGCAGGTTCACTCCGAGGCCGTTGACGTGCAGTGCTGTGGGCGTGAGCCGGCTGCCGTTGAACTGGCGGCGGACCGGCGGGGTCACGAGAACGGGAACGCCGCCCTTCGCACGGACCTGCGTGATCATGGAGGTGAGGTTGCTCCGGAAGGCTGAGGCGCTGGTTTGCTTGTCGTTGTGGCCGAACTGGATGAAGACCGCGTCGTTTGCCTTGACCTTCGGCAGCAGGGCCGGGAAGAGCGCCGAGTTCCTCAGGAAGCTGCCCGAACTCTCCCCCGAGTCGGCGTAGTTGGCGACGGACGCTCCGGGACCCACCGTCGGCGTGATCATCTGGCCCCATCCCGTGTACGGGGCCACGGGCTGGTCGCACACGGTCGAGTCGCCGGCCAGGTAGGCGACCAGCGGCTGGGCCGCCGGTTTCACCGAGACGGCCGACACCTGCGGGTTGGTCCCCGAGAACCGGATGTCCAGACCGGGGTTTCCGGTGCCGCCCTGGCCGGTGGGCTGCCCCTCCGGCTGCCGCACGTTGACCGTGAACGAGTACGTGGCGGCGGCACCGGCCGCCGTCTTCGTCGCCGGAAACGTCAGGCGCCGGGCCTCCACCCACATGTCGGTCTCGGCGGCACCGGCACCGCCGATGGAGACCGTCACGTCGTAGTTGCCGGGTGAGACCGCGTAGTGACACTTGATCGGCGCGCTGCCGGAACAACCGGCCGGCAGCGCCCGCGTGGCGGCATCGGCATGCGCCGCACCGGTGCCGACCAGCGTCGCGAGGGTCAGCAGACCCACTGCTCCCAGCCTGACCCCGTGCCCTTCGAGACTCGATGTCATGCCCATTACAATCACCAATCCCAGTCCTTGACCGGAGAGTTGCCCGGGTTGAGGTCCATGGCCCGCCGCTCAGGCCTGGGTGAAGCCGTTCATGATCGCGGTGGGCCGCTTGCTGGAGGAGTCCCAGGCGCCCATGTTGTAGCCGGTGAACGGGGACATGCACTCCGGCTCCCAGTAGAAGATGCCCTGCCCGCCATTGGCCTTGAGGGCCTTGATGTAGGCGACCAGCGCGGCCTGGGTGGAGGAGGCACGGTCCACCCGCCCGCCGAACTCGCTCTGCAGGAACGGTTTGCCGTAGGCGTCGGAGATCTTCTTCATGTTCGCCACGATCCCGGGGGCGAGTTCGGCGCTGCCGTAGGACGAGAACACCGACATGTCCCACTTGCCGCCGCTCGCCGCGTAGCGGCTGAAGAACGTCGTCATCACGTCGTACTTCTGCGGCTGGGCCAGGTGGATACACACGGTCGAGTTCGGTGACACCGCCTTGACCTGGTCGTATGCGGCGTTGAGCAGCCCTGTCATCTGCGCCCCGTTGGAGACGCTGCCGACCGGGCGGCATATCCCGCTGTTGATCTCGTTGCCGATCTGCACCCAGGTGGGCAGCACGTCGTTGTTCTTCATGACCGTCATGGTCTGGTTCACGTAGGTGCTCATCGCGGTGCGCATCTGGCTGTAGTTCATGCTTCGCCAGGCCGCGGGCGGGTTCTGCACACCGACGGAGTTCCAGGTGTCGCCGAACATGTAGTCCAGCATGATCGACATCCCGGCGGCCTTGACCCGCTTGGCGAAGGCGGCCACCTCGTTGATGCCGCAGTGCCCGTTGGCCGGGTCGTTGGACGGGTTGACGAAGGTGCGCAGGCGTACGGCGGTGATGCCGTAACCCTTGAGGATCGTCAGCAAATCCTGGGTCTGCCCGCCGGCGTTCTTCCAGGAGTAGCCGCGCGCCTCCATCTGAGGTGCCCAGCTGATGTCGACGCCCTTGACGAAGCTCGCCGCGGCCTCGGCAGGTGTCTCGAGTTCGGCGAACGCGGCAGCGGTGGCGAGCGCCCCGGCGGTGGCGGTGGTGGCCTTGAGCAAGGTTCGCCGGCTGATGTGTCCGGCAACTGGTGTGGGGGGTTGCGGGGACATGGTCAGTCCTTTCCTTCCGTCGGCCGGGGGCCAGGTGTCGCGGTCGGCGGAGAGCGGGTCAGTGAGAAAGGGACTTCCAGGAACGAGGCGGATTAGGGGCAACTGACCGTCAGGTACAGGGAGTTGGTGTGGCCGGGAGCGATCCGGCCGATGCGCCTCCCTCGGTGTGGCAAGAACAAGGCAGGAGTGCTTACGAGTGGCACGTGTCGAAGGGGGCGGTCTTGGCATACCAGAGCCGCTCCTCCAGGTCTGAGCTGTGAACGATCACAGAAGTGTTGCGGCGGCAGTGCGCAATCGCATCACAACGAACTTGAGGTGCATCACGCAGCTTCTCGATCGGGTGCGAAGCTGTCAACCATTGCTCACCAATCCTTGGAAGAAGCAGTGTGATCCTGTGGACTGGGACTCGCCGCGCCTCGCCGGTGAGCTGTCTGAAACAGCGGGAGTCAGCCCAGTTCAAGTGCCCTTTTAGAAGGAATGCAGCGGCGGGCGAGGCTGCGCACGGGACATCTCGTTGGCTCGCATCCGAACATGCTCGAACAGAAAAAGCCAACAGTATGCTTGACGGGCTATCAGTGAGCTTTTACCTTCACAGCGAATGGGAGCGTTCACACACACCTGTGGTTGGACCGCCGTCTCCGCGATCTTCATACCCCCACCCCGGAGGTCATGGTGACCGACCCGCACCGGCATCCGCGCACCGCATCGCGCCCACGGCGATTCCAACGCCGGTCAAGCAATCGACTGTTCGGCGGCCTGACGGCCGCCACCGCACTGACCCTCTCCGCACTCACCGGAATACCGCAGACCGCGCACGCCGCGACCGCGCGGCAGGTGGAACGCCTCGACCGGGGCCGGACGCGATGCACGTGGGCGACCTCGACCCGTCCCAGCCGGGTCTGGAGAACTTCAAGGTCGACGAGGACAGCTCCAAGCCGTCCTCCTGGATGGCGGGCGGCGAGGATCGGCCAGATCCTCTGGTCCACCCCGGCCGGCGGTGACAACGGCCGGGGCGTGTCCGGTGACATCTGGTCCGGCAGCGCGGGGCGCCGAGTCGTGGTGGTCGCTCGTGAGTGGCGTCCGCAACCCCAAGGGCGCGGTGGTCGCCAGTCGTAAGCCCGGGTCCAGCAACTTCCTGGCGTGGTGGGACGGCGACACTACGCGCGAACTCCTCGACGGCACCGACATCGACAAGTACGGCACCTCAGGGCGACACCCGCCTGCTCACCGGCGCCTGGGTCCACTCCAACAACGGCACCGTCGACGCCGTCCTTGTCCGGCGACCTCCTCGGCGACTGGCGCGAGGAACCATTACGCGGATCACGACCATCCTCCATGACACCCAGTACCGCACGGCCCTGGCCTGGCAGAACACTGCCTACAACCAGCCCCCCGCACCCCAGCTCCTTCATCGGCAGCAAGATGCCTACGCCACTCCGCCCCACCGTCGCGCTGCCGAACAGTCACTGAGCTGGACAGCGGTGTGCGGTTCCGGTTGGGCTGGGCCAGCCGGATCAGAGGGTCCCGTTCCTCCTCGGCCAGACGCAGTGCGTGGGCCACGGCGGCCATCACCTCGGTCGACATGGTTTCGCCATAGCCTGTTCCAGGCGTGCGTAGTACGCGTATGACACTCCCGCCGGCTCCTCGCGCCGCAGGCCGGGTACCCACCGCCGCTCGTATGAGGGCAGGCCGATGTCCTCCGGATTGAGCCGGGCTCTGAGAGACCGCAGAACCTCCTGAGCTCGGCACGCAGGCCAGCCCGGCAGACACCTCGTCGTCGGTCGCTACACGCGAAGACATCGCTGTCCTCCGTTTGTCAAACGTGCTCCCAGATGCGGAGCGGCGTTGCTTCTCCGTCTGGTCGGCGCGCAGTTGACGAGATCGCACACCGTGTGGCATCACCACTCGGCCCAACTGCGCGCCCACGAGTTATCCAGAGGTATGTACCCGTCGCCGAGACTCGGGTCCTGCTACGTGCCGGACGGAAGGCCGGAGGCGGCGACACTGCCGCTGACGCCGGTCATGATGGCGTTGATGATGCCCTGCTGGGTGACCGTGAGGGAGCGCCGGTTGAACAGCCCGAACCCGTACCGATCGGTTGCACCGTTGTCCCAGTAGATGGAGGCCGCGCCGTACTTCTTGGCGGTGGCTGCGACGGCCCGTGCGAAGTCCGCGCGATACCTGTTGTTCGACGAATCGAAGGATGACTTGTCGATGGCGCCGTATTCGCCCACCACCACCGGATACCCCTTCGTGACGAACACGTCGCGCATCATCTTGAACTGCGCGTCCAGATAGTCCTCCTGTCCCCAGGTCGACGTCCTCGACGGGTTGGTCGCTGCTCGGCCCCACTGCGTGATGGTGCCGCTTTCCTCTCCGGCGAAGTCCCACGGGCTGTAGTGGTGAACGGAGATCATGATCCGCCGCTCATTTGCGGGAATGGAGGGGGAGCGGTACTGGTCGGACGGAAGGGCGAAGCCGTAATTCCCGGCGGTGTAATCGATGTTCGTGTTCCAGCCGGCCACGAGCAGCCACCTCGAACTGTTGTTGCCGCCTGTTTTCCGCACGGTGTCCACGAAGATCTGGTTGTAGCTGTTGATGTTCGAGTAGCACGGTTGGGTCGGGCGGCCGTACTGCCCGTCGAACACTTCGTTCATGGACTCGAGGATCAGGCGCTGGTCGTAGTTCTTGAACCTGTTCGCGATCTGCTGCCAAGCCTTCTCGTACTTGGCCTTGATCGTCGCCTGGGAAGGTGAATCGCAGATCAGCCAGGAGCCGTTGACGGTCTTGTACCCGTCGCCGTGCATGTTGATCAGCACATGCAGGCCCCTGTTATAGGCGTAGTTGACGACTTCTTGGACTCTGTTCAGCCAGGCGGCGTTGATCGTGTAATTCGGGCCGGACCCTATGTATCCCAGGTAGGAGACCGGGATCCGGATCGTCTTGAACCCCGCCGCCTTTACTTTGTCGATGAGGGCCTGCGATACCGTCGGCTGGCCCCACGCTGTTTCACTGGGGTATCCGTTGGTGGTGGCTTCGAGTTGGTTCCCCAGATTCCAACCCGCGCCCATGTCGGCCACGATCTGCGAAGCGCTTGACTGTGCCACGGTATCGGCCGATGCCTGATGCGCCGCGCCGTACACAGATGCGGCAACTGCCAACAGGACGGCAAGGAAAATGACTCTGATCTTCCCTGCTAGTGAAACCATGAACTTTCCTCTCTTGTGTCCTTGAGAGTGTCGGACCCCCAAGCGGACCTATCTGTACGAGTGGGAGCGCGGCCGCCCGCTGTTCGGGCGGTTATGTCCACACTGGCCTGGAACGAACACGGTCGATTGCGCGGCGTCCGCGGGCGGCCACGCACCCTGCACGGCCCGGATGCGCGGCGATCACGGCAGACCCGCGCACCCGGGCCATGCCTGGTTGCCCCTCAGCTCAGGGCGGATTCCCAGGTGGTCGTGCTGGATGCGGCGTCGGCGCGAAGGCGGTCGCGGGCCTCGGTGTCGCCGTAGAGGCTCCACCGCATCCAGTCCACGGAGGTGTTGACGGTGCGGGAGTCGCCGAAGTAGTTGCTGTGCCCGGCGCCGCGGAAGGTCAGGAACGCCTTGCCGGCGGGCAGTTCCCGGTACGCCTGGCGGGCGGAGGGGATCGGGCACGTTCCGTCCCGGTCTCCGTGCGTGAACAGGACCTTGGCGCGGACCGACGGGCTCGGGTTGCCCATGTCCACACAGGACATGGGGATCGCGGCGGTGATCCGTGCGTCCGGCCAGGCCGTGAGCAGGCCGTGGGTGGTCATGCCGCCCATCGAGTGGCCGGAGACACCGACTCCGGCCGCTGTGTTGAGGTGGCCGGCCAGCGGGTCGCTCGCCGTGTTGAGGGCGAGGGTCCGGGTGATGACCTCGGAGACGTCCTTGGACTGGTTGCCGTTGTAGACGTCTTGGCCACTGAGGTCGGCGAAGTGGGGGGCGGGGACGATGAAGCCGGCCTCGGCCAGGGGGCGGATGATCGCCAGGGAATTCTGCGGGCTGCTGCTCAAGCCGTGCATGAACTCGCAGACCGGGAAGACGCCTTGGGCGACGGGGGCGTTGGTGACCGGGGAGCCACCGGGGGCGCCGGTGGCGGGGTAGTAGACGTAGGTGGTCCACCGGCGGCTGCCGCGGCTCCAGGCGTACTGGCGCACGCCGACCGCGAACCGCTGGGTCGGAGCTCCCGCCCGCGCGGTGGCACCTGCCTGGCCCGTGCCGAGCAGGAACATGCCTACGCCCGCGGCTCCGACCGCGCTCAGGGTCAGGAAGCTACGCCGTTGCATGGTCATGAAGACTCCTGGTGGGGGGTGTGCGGAGCGCTGCTCGGTCAGGCGCCGGGAAGAGACGTCGGTGATGCCGCGGCGGTGAGGCTGACCCAGGTGGTGGGGGGAGTGGTCGTGGGGGTGGTCAGGTCGGCGAATCGCGCACGGTGGAGGACGTTCCGGTCCTGCCCGTGGTGGTCATCGGCGTGGTGTGGCCTTGCCGGCAGAGACGCGGCGAGCCGCTGAACACCGGCCGAACCGTGACTCATTGTGGGAGCGGCCCTCCGCGCCCACCTGCCCGCCTGTCTGATGGGGAGGTGTTGATTCTGCGGAAGCGGCGCAAGGGTGTCTCTCCTTCCACTCGTCGTGTGCCGCAACTCTGGGAGCGTTCCCACATGTCCTGCAACAGGTACATTCACGATCGGGCGCCGATCTGTCAATCGTTGGCGCCCAACTCTGTTGTCTTCGACGCGGATTCGACAGATCGCAGGCGCTGGAGGCACCGTGTGACGCCTTCGAAGCCCGCCCGATCACACTCGCGGCGGCCTGCCGTCAGCCGTGGCCGACACCCGCACTCATGCCGGCGATCGTATGAGCCCTGATGTCGGGGTGCGGTCCCTCCGCGAATCGGGTCACCACGGCGCGGACATGGTCCTGGGCCGGCTGGAGCAGGCCGTCGTACACCGCGACGCAGACTTCCCGCGCCCGCGACCGGGGCCAGCCGGGCGGCAGCAGCCCGATGGGGAGCAGCGGGTCCAGAATGGGGAAGTGCCGGTAGGCGTGCATGACCTCGGTCCGTGCGCGCACCGCGTCGGCACCGGTGACACGGTCGGTGCTGATGTGCGGAAGCAGGCCGCTCCAACGGTCGATGAAAGCCCGGTAGTGCTCGGCGATGCCGGGCAGGTCCCACGCCTCGACCGGGTTGCGGTCGGCCTCCGTGTCCAGTTCCTCCTGCCGCGCGCGGAACACGGTGACCGCTCCCCGCGCCAGGTCGGCCACCTCGATCCGCCCCTTGGGGGTCAGGGGGTGCGGCGACACCCAGAGCGCGTCGTACAGCGGCGTGAATCCGCGCCACCGCAGCGCGGTGCGCAGTGCGCGCCGCCGCGTGCTCTCCTGTTCCGGGACGGAGAAGGCGATCAGTGTCCACCGACCGTCCCATGAATCGGGTTGGGTGGTGAAGGTGGCGATCGAACTGGCGCCGCTCCACAGATCGACGGCGGCCTGCGATGTCAGCCGGTAGGAGCTGTACCGCCCTTGCCGGCTGCTCTCCAGCACCCCTCGGCGCAGCAGCCTGCTGATCGTCGTACGGGCGGCACCCGCGGTCACGTTGAACTCTCCGAGCAGTGCCACGATCGCCGCCGACGGCAACCACGCCCGGACGGGGAACGTGTAGTCGGCGATCAATGTCACCGTGAGTCCCTGCGGCGATACGTCGCTTTGCCAGCCGGGCGACCGCACGGGGCCGGCGGCACCGTCACCCTCGTCGGAGAAGATCTCCTCGAGGTGGGACAGGTTCGGCAAGGTCGGCTCCGGCGCGGTGGACAGGGTCGGCATCACTGTAACGGTTGTGGAATCGCCGGGTGCAGCTCCGCCGCGATTGCTCCACCAGGCGGGATCTCCGCGCGCAGGCGAAGGCGCCCAGGCAGCGCCCAGGTGTGTAACACCGGTGTACTTGGAGAGTGACGGCAGCGAACAGTCGTCCTTGGCACCGTGCTTGCGGGGCCGCGGCGCGTTGGGCGATGTGGGCGTTCGTCATCGTCAATGTGGTGGTTGTCGAGGTGCTGTTCCTCGGCGCCGGGTCGGGCAAGAACGAGGTGCTGGCCGTCGCCCTTCGTGACGACTCGCCACTACGGCGAATTGGAGGCGGCCTGGACAGAATCGACCCGGTGCAACGTCAACGAGGTTCTGGAACTACTTGGGGCGACGCGCGTACACGAGGATGCACTCCACGAGGCCGCATCGCTTGCCCGTCCTGACGAACCCCCGCGCCCACGACCGTGGCGGCGGGTTCAGCCCGTTGTGTGCCGGGTCGCTCTGTCCTGGGCGGGGTTGGCCGCTGGTTCCTTGGCCGACGACAACTCCCGGCGCCGGAAAGTGCCCGCGGCCAGAGTCAGCGGGCCGATCAGCAGCACGAGTACCGCGACAGCGCCGATCGGGACGGACTTCCCGTGCTCCCGGGCTGAGCGTCGTGCGCCGGCCATCAGCCGGGTGTGAACCCGCACTACTGCGTGCCCACAGTCGAGCAAGTCTGCCTCGCACCGACGGGTCATGTGGCGGCAGTCCTCGACGGGCCGGGGCCTGTGGCATCAACGGGCGAAAGGTGACACAGGCGGGGGACGTCCTGCGTTCGAGCGGACAATCAGGGCCGCCATCGTGCTCGTACGTGTCTGGTACTGCCTCGCTGACGTTCGCAGGCACTTGCGTCTACGGCGATCGCAGCAGCCGGGGTGGCGAGGAAGGCGTGCACTCCCTGGTGAGCGGGGAGTGCACGCCGGGGGCTTGCGTAGCGAGCAGGGTCGGCTCACCCCGTCGCGACGCGCCCTGAAGAGGATTCCGCGGCACATGCGGACGGCGTATCCGACCGTGTGAGCGCCCGGCGTACCGCGTCGGCGAGTGCGGGAGCCGCGCTCGCGTCGGCATCTGCGATAGCCACCCCATAACGGAACCGCACGGTCTCGCCGTCCTCGACGGTCAGCTCCTCGCTGAAGAACGGTGCCGGGTTGAGGCAGGCGAACTCCTCGGTCCGGGCGAACCACTGCGGCGGGTGACTCGGGTTGGCCGCGTCGTCCACCATGAGTACGAGCGACTGTGCGTCCGTCTCGTCGTGGCGTCCCGCGAAACCCATCCACTCCATGCGCCGCCCGCGGACCTCGTCGCCACCCAGACCTTCCTCGGTCACGAACTGCCCGCCGGTGAACGACCGAGGGCCCCGCCAGAACAGGCCGCCGTAGCCGGCGTTCTCCCGTCCCTTGGTGGTCGGCGATCCCATGGCGACGTCCGTTCCGGAGACGTTCGTCATCCGAGTCTCGAACGTCAACGCCCAGGCGTCCGGGGAGATCAGGCTCGCTCGCAGCGTCCTGCGCTCGGTGAAGAACAGCGCGCCGGACTGGGTGGTCCAGTCCAGGTCGTGGGCGAACGTCGCCGTCCCGTCGGCCCTGTCCAGGTCGACGACCCGGCGGTGCGCCTGGGTTCCGTTGTTCTGCAGCTGGACGTAGAAGCGTCCATGGATGTACGTGGGACCGCCCCAGAAGTTCTCCTCGCCGACGTGGGGCAGGGACCACGCGATGCCCTTGTGCCACACGTGGTCGTGGGGACGGAACAGGCTGACCACCTTGCCGGCCCGGGTGCGCAGGGGGTGGATGTAGGGCTTGGGCGATTCCAGTTGGACGGTGTCCGGCTGGTACACGTAGCGGAACAGCTCGGTGCCGCCGTCGAGGACCGTGACCGAGGTACCGAGGTCGTGGTGGATCTCAAGAGCGTTCATACGAGGGCCTCCTTGACCGGTTCCCACGGCACGGCGCCGCCGTCCATGCTGAGCGCGAACGGGTCGTCGTCGGTCAGTTCGCCCGCGGCGACGGGGACACCGCGGAAGGCGGAGGCGTACGTCGCCGCCGCGAACTCCAGCGTGCGGCGCGCGTCTTGCAGACAGACGCCGGGTTCCTTTCCGGTCTCCCAGGCGTCGAACACGGCCTCGATCTGGAGTCGGTGGCCGCTCGTGACGTCCGGCTCGTCACCGTCGGTCCAGAGGTCCGAGAGATCCTCGCGGCCGGGGGCCGGCGTGAACCGCCAGTGCTCCTCGCGGTAGCCGTAGAGGTGTTCGAGTTCGACCGTGGCGTGTTCGAAGTCGAAGCGCAGGCGCGAGGTCTCCCGGGGGGACAGCAGGGAGTTGACCACCGTGGCGAGGGCTCCGCTGTCGAACCGGACGGCGGCGATCGAGACGTCCTCGGTGTCCGTGGGCCGGGCCTGGCGCTCGGCGAGTGCGGTGATCTGGGACCAGGGGCCGAGGACCGACAGCATGAGGTCGAACTGGTGGATGCCGTGTCCCATCGTGGGGCCGCCGCCCTCGACGTCCCAGCGCCCCCGCCACGGCACCTCGAAGTACGCGTCGGGCCGGTACCAGAGGGTCTCGCAGGTGGCGACCAGTGGCCGGCCCAGTGCGCCGGCCGTGGCCAGCCGTCGCAGGCGTACCGCCGCCGCGCCGTAGCGGTGCTGGAAGACGGTCAGGACCTTGGAGCCGGTCTGCTCCTGCACCGTGGCCAGTTGGTCCATCTCGCGCAGGCTCAGTGCCGTCGGCTTCTCCACCAAGGCGGTGACGCCGGCCCGCATCACCGTGGTTGCCAGCGGTACGTGGGTCTGCGGGGGCGTACAGATGTGTACGAGATCGAGGTCTTCGCTCTCCAGCAGAGCCTGCGGGTCGTTGAAGACGTGCGGCACGGAGAACCGGTCGGCGAACTCGGCGGCACGGGTGGGGTCGAGGTCGGCGACGGCGACCAGCCGGGCGCGTTCGGAGAGTTCGGTGAGGGCTTCGGCATGAGCGTGGGCGATACCGCCGGTGCCGATGATGGCCACGCGGTACGGCGGCCGGGGGCTGGGCATGGGTGTTTTCTCTCTCTTGGTTCCTGACCCACTTCTCGTGGGGGCTCCCGGGGGCCGTGGGCAGCGGCCACGGCCCCCGGAAGGAGGTCACTTGGCCGCGTCGATCTCGCCCTGGAGCTCCTTGATGAAGGCCTTCGCGGCGGCGTCGGGCGAGGTCTTCTTGAAGTAGACCTCCTGGCTGTAGCGCTGCAGCTCCGGCTCGATGCCGCTTCCGCCGTTGGGGGTCACGACCGGCGACTCACCCGGGGTCACGGCGTTCATGTAGTCGGCCGCCGCCTTGTCGGTCCCGGCCAGAGTCGGCTGGAGGTGCTTCAGCATCTCCTTGTTGGCGGGGATTCCGCGCTCCGTCTTGAGGATGTCGGCGGCCTTCTGGTCGTTGAGCACGAAGTTGACGAACGCGGCTGCCTCGGCCGGGTGCTTGCTCTGGCTGGAGACCGCCCAGTACATCGAGGGCTTGAAGAAGTTCGCCTTGGTGTTGCCGACGCGGGGCATCTGCAGCAGTTGCACCTGGGCGCCCGTGGCCTGCTGGATGGCGGTGATCTGGGTGTTGTACACCCCCATCATGGCCGCCTTGCCGGTGGCGAAGCTGCCGGCGGTGACACCCGCGGTCAGGTCCTCGACCATCGTCGACGTATTGACGCTGGCCCCGGAGGAGAGCAGGTCCAGACCGTACTTCCACATGCCGGCGAGCGTCTCGGGCTTCAGCGAGACGTTGCCGTCCTTGTCGAAGAGGTTTTCACCGTGCTGACGAGCCCAGTACTTGACATCGCCGGCGGAGAAGCCGGGCGCGCCGGCCGCACCGTGGATCTTGCCGCCGCTCTTGTCCGTCAGCTCCTTCCCGATTTTGGCGTAGTCGTCCCACGTCCACGTCTTGTCGTCGGGAACCTTCACGCCGTACTTCTTGAACAGGTCGGTGTTCACAAGGACGGACAGGACGCCGACGCCGACGGGAAGCGCGTACTGCGTTCCGTTGACCTGTCCGGTGGCGAGGGCCTGGTCGTCGAACTGCGAGGTGCTGAGGAGCTTCTTGGCCTTGCCGAGGTCGTACAGCGCTCCGCGGTCGGCGTACGACGCGAGATACAGCTCGTCCATCTGGACGACGTCGGGGGAGTCCTTGGCCGCGGTCGTCGTGGCGAGCGCGTCCCAGTAGCCGTTCCAGTCCTTGTACTGGCCCTTGACCGTGATGTTGGGGTACTTCTTCTCGAACGCCTTGATGACCTCGTCGGTGAGCTGGGCACGGGCGTCCGCTCCCCACCAGGTGGCACGGATGGTGACCGGCTTGTCGCTGAGCTCGGGAGCGGAGCCGGTGCTGGCGCCGGAGCAGGCGGTCAGTGCGAGCGAGAGTGAGGCGACCGCTCCGATCGCGACGCGTCTGAAGGGGCTGACATTCATGTGCTTCTCCTGTGCCTGATGGGTGGGTCAGGTTGATGGCTGCGGTGTTCCCGAGTGGTCATGACTCGGTCGCCTCCGCATGTCCGGCAGTAGCCCCCGCAGTCACTTGCCGCCGGTGGTCGCGATGCCTCGCAGCAGGAAGCGCTGTCCGGCGAGGAAGATGAGGAAGACGGGTACGAGCGACACGACACTCATGGCGAACACCGAGCCCCAGTCCGTCGCGGTCTGCTGGTCGACGAAGGTGCGCAGCGCGAGAGGCGTGGTGTACATGTCCGGGTCGGTCAGATAAATGAGCTGGGTGTAGAAGTCGTTCCAGGTCCAGATGAAGGTGAAGATCGCGGTGGTCGCCAGCGCCGGGACCATCAGCGGGAGGATGAGGGAGAAGAAGATCCGCGCGTGCCCGGCTCCGTCGATCCGTGCGGCCTCGTCGATCTCGCGCGGGATGCCCCGGATGAACTGCACCATCAGGAAGATGAAGAAGGCGTCGGTCGCCAGGAACTTCGGCACGATCAGGGGCAGGAACGTGTTGACCCAGCCGAGCTCCGAGAACAGGACGTACTGCGGCACGATGATCACGTGGATCGGCAGCATGATGGTGACGAGCATGACGGCGAACCAGACGCGCTTCGCCCGGAATTCCAGCCTCGCGAACGCGTATGCGGCCAGGGAACAGGCGAGGAGGTTCCCGAGGATCGCGCCGGTCACGACGATCGCTGAGTTGATCATGTAGTGGCTGAACGGTTGGGAGAAGGCGTTCCAGCCGTTGCTGTAGTTCTCGAAGCGCGGGTGCGTCAGGGCGAGTCCCGCGCTGCGGAAGATCTGGTTGTTGGGCCGCAGCGAGCTGACCACCATCCACAGGACGGGGTAGAGCATCGTCAGGGCGCAGAGAGCCAGCAGGCAGTGTTTGAGAGGGGCGCGCACCGCGCGTCTGATCCGGCGTATCGCGTGGGGGCGGGGGGCGGGCAGCGCGGGGGGTACGGCTGTGGTGCGGTCAGTCATCGTAGAACACCCAGTACTTTGAGGCCCAGAAGTTGACGGCGGTGAAGGCCGCGACGATGAGGAGCAGGACCCACGCGAGCGCGGACGCGTAACCCATGTCGAAGTGGCCGAACCCGCGCTGGTACAGGTACAGCGAGAAGAAGAGGGTGGAGTCGGCGGGCCCTCCGGTACCGCCGGAGACCACGAAGGCCTGGGTGAAGGTCTGGAAGGCGTGGATGATCTGCAGCACCAGGTTGAAGAAGATGATGGGTGTCAGCAGCGGAATGGTGATGCTGCGGAACTGGCGCCAGCGCTTCGCGCCGTCGACGGAGGCCGCCTCGTAGAGGGAGGTCGGAATCTGCCGCAGCCCGGCGAGGAAGATCACCATGGGTGATCCGAAGGTCCAGACGTTGAGGACGACGAGGGTCGACAGCGCCGTTCCCGGCTCCGAGATCCAGCCCTGCCCCTGGACACCGACGAGGGCCAGGGCCTCGTTGACAAGGCCGTTGGTCCCGAACATCGCGCGCCACAGCACGGCGATCGCCACGCTGCCGCCGATCAGGGACGGCAGATAGAAGACGGAGCGGTAGAAGGCAAGACCCCGTACCCCCTTGTCCAGCACCAGGGCGAGCCCGAGGGCCATCGCCAGCTGCAGCGGGACGGAGACGAGGACGTAGCTGAACGTCACTTCGAGCGACTTGTGCATACGCTCGTCATCGAGCATGCGCGTCCAGTTCTCGACTCCGTTGAACTGCGGCGGCTGCAACAGGTTGTACTTGGTGAAGCTGAGGTAGAGCGAGGCCAGCATCGGGCCGAGAGTGATCCCGAAGAGCCCGACGAACCATGGCAGTAGGAAGAAGAACGCCGCCTTGTTCTGCTGTCGCGCGCCCTTTTGGGACCCGCGCAGCCGGCGTAGTTCGTTGATGGAGCTCACGGCACTGCTCCCTTGAGCGGCGGCATCGGCACACAGTGGTGCGGGCCCGTCCCGGGCCGCGCGTCACCCAAAAAGTGATCGTTCACTTTGCGGGTTGCGAGGACCATAGTGAACGTTCACTTTTTCCGTCAAGAGTGTGTACTCTCTGTTTCCTGAACGATGGCGGATGGGTGGGGGAAGCGGATGGACGGCGCTGACACGGCGCGACGACGGCCGACGATCACCGATGTGGCGCGACTCGCCGGTGTGTCACCCCAGACGGTGTCGCGGTACCTGCGATTCAACAGCGGACTGAAGCCCGCGACCGTGGAGCGGGTGGAGAGCGCGATCCGCGAACTGGATTACCGTCCCAACCTGGTGGCGCGGTCGATGCGCACGCGGAAGACCGGCCGGCTGGCGATCCTCATGCCCGCCATGGCCTTCAACCCCTCACGCATGCTGGCGGGTGCCAGCGCGACGGCGCAGGCCGCAGGGTTTTTCGTGGATGTCGTGAGCGCCGGGGGCGGCGTACGCGCGAGGAGCGAACGACTGCTGGAACTCGCCGACTCGGGACAGTTCGAGGGCATCCTCTCCCTCGCCCCCGTGCTTCCCGCGGTGGAGAGCAAACTGCACCAGAGGACGACCGTGGTGATCTCGGCCGACTTCGACGACGAGATGCGCGGCATCGGGCAGCTGGCCGACGCCACGCCCCTGGTGCGGATGATCGAGCACTTGGCGGCGCTCGGTCACTCCCGGTTCCTTCATGTGGCGGGCGACGCGCAGTTCGCTTCCGCGAGGGCGCGCAAGCAGAGCTATCTGGACACCGTCGAACGCCTCGGGGCCGAGTCCGTCGGAGTCTTCGACGGAGACTGGTCGGGAGAGTCCGGCATCGAGGCGATACGGTCGCTCCCGAGCCATGCGCGGCCGACCGCGGTGATCGCGGCCAACGACCTCGTCGCCGCCGGCGTCATCCGGGGCGCCCGGGAGCGCGGCTGGGACGTGCCGGGCGACCTCAGCGTGACCGGTTGGGACAACGCGGGGGTCGGACAGTTCATGACCCCGTCACTGACCACCGTCGACGTGGAGCTCGAACAGCTCGGCAGTACGGCCATGGCCAAGCTGATCGCGGGTCTGAGGGACAGCGCGCCCGAGACGAGTGAGGGCTCCCTGTTCCGGATCATCTGGCGGGAGTCGACGGCCGAGCCGCCGTCGGCAGGGCGTCTCAGCCGCAGGCGGTGACCAGCGCTGCTGCCGGGGTGGGCGCGGAGCAGGCGGACCGTGTCCGTCCCCTGCGCCTGCACCGCCCATCCGGCCCGGCCGTGGGTGCGGGCCGAACCGGCCGCGCACGCCGCGCGTCCTCAGGTGCGCATCGCCCTCAGTTCGCGTAGACGTCAAGCTGGCCACACATCCCGAACTTCCCGCGGGCAGCGGGCTGTTCAGACCGCACGGCGGCATCTGCGAGGTGGGGGGACTCCCCCCGCTCCAGCCAGTCGAGCTGCGCCCCGGTGGCCGCGCCGGAGGCCTCGGCGCCTTGTCGCCACCGCTCGCGCCACTCGGCGATGCGGGGCCGTACGAGCGCGGCGGCGGCACGGTGGAACGCGGCCAGGGCCTGTGGCCCCTCGGCCTCCCGAAGTGCCCGGTAGCCCTCCAGAGCGAGGTCCCGCCGGGCCCGGGCGGCGCGCTCCTGCTCCTCCTCGGGCGCGTCGGCCGGGATGGCGGTGGCGCGGGCGTACGTCTCCGGATCGGTCAGGTACGGCGGGGGCAGCGTGAGGACCGCGTCCCCCGCCTCCGGCAGCCCGCTGTTCTGCATCAGAACGGTGATCCGCAGATCACCCTCGTTGACCAGCCGGTGGATGGTGCCCGGCGTGAACCAGGCGACCGTGCCGACCTGGAGCGGAGTGACCTCGTACCCGGAAGCGGTCAGCGTCTGCACGGCCCCGCGTCCGCCGGTGACGACGTAAGCCTCTGAACACGCCAGGTGCATGTGAGGCGTGCCGCCGCACGCCCCGTCGGCGGCGGGCCAGTCGTACACCGACAGATGCGAGATGGCGACGCCCCCGGGCAATCCGGTGTTGGTTGTGCTCATGTGTGTGTTAACACTCCAGTTCAGTACAGTAAGCGCTTTCTGTCCCTCTTAATTTACGTGCGAGTCGCCCAACTCGTCAATGTTCTGTCTAAAATCAGACCCGAATGGCGAAGCCGCAAGGAGGACGATGTGAACAATGGTTTGGTAGGTAAGAGCGTCTATGCCTTCGGCGACAGCATTGTGTACGGACATGTGTATCCGCACAGTTTCGTGGACGTAGTTGCAGAGCGCGAGGGCATGTCCCTCACCAAGTTCGCCCGGAACGGCGCGACCATAGGCGCCGACCCGCATGCTTCCGGAGGACAGATACTCACGCAGGTCGAGCAAGCGCCCGACATCGCGCCGGACTTCGTCATCTTCGACGGAGGCACCAACGACGCGCAGTCCATTTTCCGGGACCGTGCGTACACGCTCGGCACCTACGCCGAAGAGTTGGAGAAGACGCTGCACGCTATGGAGCGGAAGTGGCCGACCGCCCGCATCGTGTACGTCGCCGCCCACAAGCTTGGTTCGCGGGACTGGGACACTCAGGTGGCGCTGCGCGAGGCGACTCTGGAAGCCTGCCGCACTTGGGGCATCGCCGTTGCCGACGTCTTCGGGGCAACCATGTTCGACACGCGCGATGACACCCAGCGTGCGAAATACACATTCGACGACCTGGCCAACGGTTTTCCTGGCACAGAGGGATCGGGAACACATCCCAACGAGACGGGTATCACCACTTTCTATGTGCCGGTGGTGAGCGCCACGCTGCAGCAGATTTCATCACGTTGATCAGTCGGCAATCGGATCTGCCTGGCCGATATCGGCCAGGCAGATCCGATTCTTCATTTTCATGACGCCAGCCTGAGCTGAGCATCATGGCGGACGAGGAAGCGCTTACTGGATCGGGTACACTTACCGAAATCCTCACGCCACCAGACTGGCCCTGGCTGTCACTGGCCGAATCCGGTACCGCGCGAGATCCGGACGTCATCCACGTGCACCGCTCCGCGCTCGCCCCCGTTCGAGTACCACGCGACCTTCGCGATCCCCGGCATCGAGGTGCGGAACGCGGCGTCGTTCACTACGCGCCGGCCGTCGATGTCCAGGTCGAAGCGCTGGTTCACGGTGTCCACGGTGAGCGTGGCCCGGTACCACTTGCCATTGGTGTACGTACCGATCACGGTGTCCGTGGTTCCCTTGTACGCGTGGATCTGGCCGCGGGCGAAGGCGACGCTGACGGCTGGGGCACCGCTGGCGTTGTACACGTAGGGCAGCCCGAACCAGCCGGCCTGCGTGTCGTTGCGCATCACCTGCGTGTCGATGGTCACCACGCCCTGCAGCGGGGTGCTGAAGAGCCGGGCGAGGTTGGTCCCGTCGGTGCCGCCGCCTTCGATGGTGCGGGTCAGCCGGACGCTCTTGTCGGTGGCGGACGGCGTCCCCACCACGGAGACGTCGTTGTTGGTCGAGATGACCCGCCATCCGTTGGTCCCGTTGGCGAGCGCGCCGGTCGCCAGGCCGTCGAACGTGTCCGTGAACGCGATGTTGGGCGCGCCGCGTTCGAAGGCACCGATCTCCGGACCGTTCCCGATCGGCACTGGAGACCCGGCGTTGTCGAGCCCTCCGTTGCCGGTGACCGTGGCTCCGGCGTCGACGAACACCGAACCCGACTGGAGCGCGAAGTTCGCCGCCGTGCCGAGCCTCGGACCGTTCTCGTCGCCGTACGGCCCCGTGACGGAGGCATTCACGAACTGCGGAGCGCCGACCACGGCGTTCGCGTCGGACGTGGGCACGGTCGTCAGGTTGTCCGAGTAGCCGTTGTTGTTGTAGGTGATGGTCGACTTTTGTACGAACGTGGGCGCGGACTGCCCGGAGACGAACAGGTTGTTGGTCAGCGTCACCCTGCCGGAGACGCCGCCGGTCACCATGTTCGTCGAACTGGTGTTGGCGAAGGTGTTGTTGTAGATGTTCGCCACCGTGCCGCCCGTCTGCGACAAGTGGAGGTTCCACCGCGTGCTGCCGGTGATGACGTTGTAGCGGACCACCACGCTGCCGAACTGGACGTTGGAGTTGCACGCGCAGAGCAGGATGCCGTCGCCGTTGTCGTGGAGGTAGTTGTACTGGAACAGCTGGTTGGTGGTGCCGATGTCGGGGTCCAGGGCATTCTGGTCGGCACCGCCCGACGAGAGGTGGGTACCCATGATCTCGTTGTGCTGGACGGTGACGCTGTCGGCCATGTTGGTCTCGACGCCGGAGACGCCGACCCGGTCGATCACGTTGCCTTCGACCAGTGCGCCCTTGACGCCGGTGAGGTAGATGCCGTTGCAGCCGAAGGGCGTGTTCGCCTGCGTGATGTAGTTGCCGCGGAACGTGACGTTGGTGTACGGGGTGAACCTCGAGTCGGTGGCAGTGGCTCGCTTGCCCCAGCCGGTGAAGACGGCACCTGGCGCGTCACCGGCGTACTGCTTCGTGACGATCCCGCTGAACGAGGTGTTCTTGATGGTGGAGTTCTCCACGGTGATGCCGTCGAGGACCGTGGGGGCACCGGGCGCGGTGATGTCCTGGACGCCGGTGAGGAAGGCGATGCCGCCGGTGTCCTTCGAGCGGTCCCAGCCCTGAGCGAAGCTGATGCCCGGCTTGTTGTCGGCGGTGCTGCCGCCGACCCACTTGACCTCGCCGGTGACGTCGTGCACGTCCACCGAGTCGATCACGAAGTGGTGCAGGGTCTGGCCGTTGTCACCATGCACGCCGATGCCGCGGAAGTCGCCGAGTTTCGAACCGTCGCTCGTCCCCGTGGGTACCGCGTTCGACACGTCGAGGTTGCGGATCTCCCAGTACTGCTGGTTGTTCAACCGCACCGCGTCGGCGACGGTGCCCTGGCCGGCGATCTTCGGCTTGGCGCCCGCCCCGTAGCTGTCGATGGTGATAGGGGCGCCGTCGGTGCCGGACCCCTTCGGCCAGAGCTGCCCGGTCCAGCTGTCACCGGCCTCGAAGCGGATGGTGTCGCCGGGCTGGAACGTCTTCGCGTTCACCTTGCTCAGCGAGCGCCAGGGCGCGCTGGTGCTGGTTCCGGTGTTGCTGTCGTTGCCGCTCGCGCTCACGTAGTACGTGGTGCCCGCGGCGAAGGCCCGCTGCGCGGGTATGAGCACGATCGACGCGAGCACGACGGCGAGCGCGCACAGTGCGGCCGCTGTCGCTCGTGACACAAGTCTTCGGTTGGCGGTCATGGTCCTCTTCTTGTCGTGGTGGTGAGGTACTGGCTCCTGTCGCGACGCCTCCGACCGGGATGTCGGGTAACGACTCGGGGCGCTGGCGGCTCGGGACCGTACGGTGGACGCACCAACGGGTGCGCGACGACATGGGCACTGGTCCGGCCGGACACGCCCCATCGGGGGCTGAGCTCTGCGGCGGCTCCAAGATCCGTGCTTCCTGTGTCACAGTGCCCTCCCGGATGTGCAGCGGGCCTTCGAGAACGTCATGGCTGCCCCTCGGGGCGCATCGGGAAAACGTATTCCGCGCAGTGTGCCCAGCGGTGATCGAGTGCGTCAAGGTTTCGAGCAGATGAACGTCAGCGTTGTGGAGGCCCCTGCCGGAAAGCCGACGGCGCCATGCGACAGCGAGCCGTGCGGCAGCCCGGCTGCTTCGGTAAGGCGCTTGTCACTGGCTGCTCAACCCGTCGCCCGGCGGGGGTGCCGCAGAGCAGGCGGATCTCATGGCCCCCGGCGCACGGGTGGGGCAGGCCGGGGGTCGGGCCTGCCCCACCCAAGGGCTCGGTGGCTCAGTCGGTCATGCCACCTTGACCAGCTTCCAGCGCTGGTTGTTGCTGCCGTTGGTGTACCACTGGTCGATGGGGGTGTTGTCGGTGGTCCCACCCTTGTACACGTCCACCTTGTACCCGTTCGACCGGGACTCGATGGTGTAGCTGCCGCTGTCGCCCGGGGCGATCAGCCACTGCTGGCTGACGCTCCCGCTGGGGGTCTTCAGCTGCAACTGGGTGCCGGGCCAGGTGGAAGCCGCGTTGATGTCGAGGGACTTGCCGCTGGTGACACCCGTGATGGTGAGGTAGCCGCCGCTGGTGTAGGCCAGTTTCCACTGCTGGCTGCCGCTGTTCGCGTCGGTCTTCTGAACGACGGGCGTGCCGTCGCCGGTTCCACCGTTGTAGGCGGTGAGCACCTTGCCGGTGCCGGCGCTGATGATCTTGTAGGTGCCGGACAGGTCGCTGACCGGCTCGTGGGTGACGGAGAAGTTGGAGTATTCGACGGGGTAGTAGCCGGCGGTGCCCAGGCCGGCCAGGCCCGCACCGTAGCTCGTGTCGGTGACCGTGCCGACGGTGTTTCCGTCGATCTTGGCGATGATCGTGCTGCCCCGGAAGGTCAGCGACAGGTTGTGCCAGGTGCCCGTGCCGGGAGCGGTGACGGTACCGCTGGCAAGGGTGGTCCAGTTCCACGCTTTGTTGCCGGCGGTGTCGGTCTTCAACAGCGACCAGGATCCGGTGTCGGACAGGCGCAGGTGGTAGGCGTTCATCCCCCCGGCGCTGAACTTCGTCTGGGTGCCGACACGGCCGAGGAGCTCTGCGGAGCTGCTGCTCTTCTCCAGCAGTACGTCGGAGCTGACCGTGTAGTTGCTCCAGCCGACGTCGCCCATGAGGGTGTAGGGCTGGAGGGCGTTCGTGGCCGGGTACCACCAGACGATCGGCTTCTGGGGTGCGGTCTGGCGCAGGCACTGGCCGGTGCGGCCCCCGGTGCAGGGGGCGGCCTGGAACGCGCCGTTCATGGAGGCGAAGTACTTCGCCTCCTGCCCGGTGCTGTAGCCGGCGAAGGAGTCCGAGTAGGGCATGACGAGCCGGTTGCGCGCGGGCGAGGTGGCCGTTCCGGCACCCTGGCCGGTGGTGGTGGTCACGGTGTAGACGTGACCGGGGTCCAGGGTGAGGGTGTACGTGCCGTTGGTGGCGGTCAGGTCACTGTTCTGCACCATGCGCGGGGTGGCGCCGCCGGGCTGTGACAGGTCGGTGGACCACACGTGAAGGTTGCCGCCGGGCAGGCCGCCGGCGATGTCGAGGGTGACCGTCTGGGACGCGGTGGCGTCCATGGTCTCGAAGACGGTGCTCCAGGCGCTCTTGTCGGGCGCGGCGTAGCTGACGTAGCTGCCGTTGGCGCGGTCGCCGCCGAGGTAGCCGGAGGCGCTGTCGAGGTACTTCCAGCCGGGTGAGGTGAACTGCGTGGTCTGGGCGATGGACCAGGCGGTGCGGGAGACACTGTAGGCGCCGGACCACGGCTGGTTCGCGGTGACCAGGCCCTGGTCGTGGAAGTAGAGGTTCTGGTAGTCGGCGGCCAGCATGGGCCAGTTGATGTACGCGCTCATCTTGGCGTCGAGGTAGCCGCGGTTGATGGCGCGGGCGACCGGGGCCGCCCCGGTCTCGGCGTTCTCCGAGCCGTTCTCGCTGGCCCAGAGCTGCTTGCCCAGCGACTGGGCGTCGGCGGAGGAGGAGCAGGTGGTCATCGCGGACGCGTACGTGCAGGGATAGTGCGCGCCGACGATGTCCACGGCGTTGTTCAGGGCGCTGTCGGTCTTCATGGCGGTGGCGATGTTCCAGTTGGTCTCATCGCTGCCGACCAGCTTGGTCGAGGTGTAGCCGTTCGCGGCCATGGCCGACTTCAGGTTCTTGTAGAAGGAGGCGCTGTACGTCTTCTCGTTCTGGCCGCCGAGGTAGTCGATGCTCAGGCCGTGCTGCTTGGCGCAGCCCATCCAGTCGATCAGGTAGTTGATCCCGTCCGTCGAGTAGAAGTTGCCGTTCCCTATCCAGCCGGGGGCGCCCCAGGCCAGGGCGGAGAGTTTGATGTCGGGATTACGGGCCTTGGCCTGCTCCATCAACCACCACTCGTAGCCGGCGTTGCAGTCGATGTCGTCCTTCGAGTGCTCGAAGCTGGCCTCGGAGCCGTCGGTTGAGTTGGTGTCGCCGCCGATCTCGACCTTGAGGATCTGCAGGGACGCGCCGTAGCCGGGCTTGAACAGGTAGTCCAGGATCTGGTTGCGCTGGCTGGACGGGTAGTCGACCAGGAGGCGGGTGTTGCCGCCGCCGCCGCTGATCGCGCCCACGCCGTCGAAGGTGCGTCCACCGCTGGTGCCGTCCACGGTGATGGCCGTGTCGGTGGCGGCATACGCGGGCGACACTGCTCGGCCGGTCAGCAGGGCCAGTCCCATGAGCAGGGCGGCCAGGGCCGCCAACCGTCTGATGTGCCTGTCAGGCAGCCCTATGACGTCGTGCACGGGAGATCCTCCTCGGAGGGGTGTGGGGGTTGTGAGGCTTGCACCGGGGACTCGGTCCGGGTGCCTCGCGCGGGATTGCAGAGGTGGGGCGCCCCCGGTGATAGGTGCCCCGCTTCGGCGGGAAATCGTATTCCGCATTGGCGCGCAGTGTGCCCGTCTGTGATCGAAGGCGTCAAGACGTCGGTAACACGCAAGAAATGCATCTTTGGCGTGCGACGTTCCGGTGGCCCGAGGGCCCTGGGTGTGTTGGCCGGAGTGCCCCGGCGGCGCGGTCGGGCTCGAGGGCGCTTCAGGCGACGCGGATCGCCGTGCTGTCGCGCACCACGACCTGCCCGTGCATCATCAAATGCTCTGCTCCCGCACGATCCGCGAGCGCGAGGCGGACCGCCTCGGCACCTGCCTGCGCCAGCGGCAACGACACGGTCGTCAGCCGCGGTGTCACGTCGATCGCGAGCTCGATGTCGTCGAAACCGGTCACCGAGACCTCGTCCGGCACCGCCACCCCGGCAGCCCGGAAGGCGGACATCGCACCGATGGCGATGGTGTCGTTGGCGGCGATGACCGCGTGGGGCGGCTCCAGCCCCTCGGCGACCAGCCGCCGCGCCGCGTCGAACCCTCCTTGGCGGCTCACCGTGCAGTGCGAGATCCGGATGTGCCGCTCCTCGACGCCGCCGTCACGGAGACCGGTTATGAAGCCCGCGGTACGGGCCGAGACGTTCCCCTGCCCGCGCGCGCCGGCGAGGATCGTCACGTGTTGGTGCCCCGCCCCGGCGACGTAGCCGGCCAATTCCTTCGCAGGGCCGTGATTGTCGAAGCTGATGGAGTCGAACGGCATGTCGGTGTCGCCGACGATCACTACCCGGCCGCCCTCGCGTTCGTAGCCGAGCAACTCGTCGAGCAGGCGCCCGTCGAGGGCGTTCGTGTCGAGGCGGCTCGAGGTCAGAATGAGGGCACGCGGCCGCAGAGCACGCTGCAGCCGGACGGTTTCGAGCTGCCGCTCGGCGGTGCCGTGGGTCGACGAGACGGTCACGAACGCCCCGGCGTCACGCGCCCGCCGTTCCATCGCCGCGGCGACCATTCCCATCGACGGGGTCGTGAGATCGTCGCCGACGACCGCGATCGAGTCGTTCGCGCGCCGCATCGCCCGGGCCGAGGCGTCCGCGGTGTAGCGCAACGCGGCCGCGGCGGAGACGACCCGCTGCCGGTATTCCTCCGCGACCGTCCGGTCACTGCCGCCCAGCACTCGCGACGCGGTCGAAACCGACACACCGGCGGCCGCCGCCACGTCACGCAGGGTGACGGTCGGCCTGGCTGAATGGGGCATCGCGCCGTCCCTCCCGCACCACGAAAACGAGCCGCCGTCGACGCTACCCGAGGATATCCCTGCCAGGCCGGGGAGGTGTGGACGAAAGTGCCGGTGACCGACTCGGGATACGGTCGCCCGGACCGACTCGGAATACGGTCGCCGCCCGGCTGGAAGGTGGTCGCGTCGGCCCGGTTGGATTCCGCAAGGCATGTGCGGCGCAGTAAGCGCACTGGCCTACGGAGTGACCCTCGGTAGTGATTCCGCGACTTCCAGGCGCTGGGCGGCTCGGTGCACAATGTGCGGCATGGAAGAGGGAGCGGCAGCGCCTGTACGGCGTCGCGGGGAGGCCGTATCCGAGGGGCGCCAGGTGACCCTGCATGATGTGGCGCGGACAGCGGGCGTCTCACAGGCGACGGCGTCGCGGGTGCTCAACGGCAGCGTCCGCAACGTCCGGCAGGAGAACGTCGACCGTGTGCTCACCGCGGCCGCGGAACTGGACTACGCGCCGCACCTGTCCGCCCAGGCGATCGCGCGGGGTTCGACGAACATCGCCGCGCTGGTCGTCAGCGGTGTCGACGACCCGTACTTCTCCTCCATCGCGGCAGGTGTGACGCAGGCAGCCGAGGCCGCCGGACTCATCGTGACCATGGCGGTCGCGGACCGCTCCCCGGAGCGGGAACTCCAGATCGTCGGGACGCTGCGCGGCATGCGCCCCCGCGTCATCGTCATGACCGGCAGCCGCGTCGACGGCACCGATGCCCGCGACGCACTCGTCGAGGAACTCCACGCCTACCGGGAAGCGGGCGGCAGCGTAGTCCTGATCAGCCAGCACGACCTGCCGTTCCACACCGTCAGCATCGACAACTACGGTGGAGCGCGGCAGCTTGCCCGCGCGTCGGTAGGGCTCGGCTACCGGCGGTTCGCGGTGGTCCGGGCGGGGACCGGCCTCAGGACGTCCCGTGACCGGTGCAGCGGTTTCGTGGAGGGCGTGCGCGAGTTCGGCATCGGCGTCGACGAGCGGCTGGTGGTCGAAGCCGAGTTCAGTCGCCGAGGGGGGTGTGCGGCGGCCAGGGAGCTCGTCCGGCGGGGACTGGACGGCACGGAACTCGTCTTCGCGGTGAGCGACGTCATGGCGATCGGTGTGATGACCGCATTCCGCGACGCCGGGCTTGTCCCTGGCCGGGACATCGCCGTCGCCGGCTTCGACGACATCGGCCCGGCGGTGGACGTCGTCCCGGAGCTGACGTCCGTGAACGTTCCTCTGCAGCAGGTCGGGCTCCGTGCGATGGAGCTCGCGCTCTCCGACGATGACGCCCCGCGGATCGTACCGGTCGCCACGAACGTCGTTGTGCGGGCAAGCACACCCCCTCGATGACGGTGCCGGCTGATCGCGTGGTGAGCGTCGGCTGTCCGGCCCCGAGCTGCTCCGCGGCCCGCCCGACGCCCTCGTGGCGGGCGAGGTTCTTCCGGCCTGCCGAGCGCGCCGTAGCCGATGAGCACGGTGCCGTCCTCGGGAGAAGCTCTGCTCAGATCAGAGCAAATTGTCGAGCCGAGCCGGGCGGCGGACCATGACCGGGCCCGGAGCGGGCTCACGGCGGTAGCCGCGAGCGAGTCGCAGTTCGGGGAAGCGCAGTTCGGGGAAGCGCTCAAGCAACTGTTCCAGGACGACGCGGGACTCCACCGGGCCAGCGGTGCGCCGAGGCAGGTGTGGAGGGCGTAGCCGAAGGTCAACCAGCGCCTGAGACGAGCGCAGCGCCGTGTGGTCGGGCAGGTCCAACGTGGTGATTATTGCCGCTGACAGGTCGGCTTTCGTGCCACCGCTTTCCAGGGCGAAGTTGTCGACGGACGAGTACGCCTTGTGGTCGGTCTGGAGCAGGGCCGGGCAATCCCATGGTGGACACACTGTTCTCGATCGCCGTGGTGCTCGGCGTACCCGTGACCCGGCTGGTGGCCGAGTTGTCGGCGGCGAACCCCAGTCCGCGCTCGGCCATCTCCGAGCGGATCCCAGCGATGCGTTGACCGACGGTCGCGGAGCGTAGGAGAGGTTGTTCTCGACTGCCCGTTGAACGCTTGGCGTTCTGTGCCGGGGCGTGCGTCTGGCGGCCTGCTGTTCTGGGGCCAGCCCCGCCGGGCGCGGGCGCGGCCCCAGCCACGTGGTTCAGGAAGCGGTGTCGTGTGCCTCGCCGAGGCGGAGGAGTGCGGTGAAGCGGGCTTCGGCCCGGTCGATCTCACCGAGCTGAGTGAGGATCGATATGGGGGTGGAGTCACCGACCACCTTCTGCATCAGTGGGGTGCGGTCCAGGATCGCGTCCCGGATCGGTTGCAGAGCGCGCGGCGCGTGATGGAAGACCTGCCCGAGGGTGTAGGCGTGCTGGGACTGCCGGGCGGTGTGCGGCTTGCGGGGGGCCTCGAAGGCGTCGAGTGCCTGGCGGACAGCGGCGTAGTCGCCCAGGTCCACCCCTGCGAGGCGGCGGCCGATGAAGTAGCCGTCCTCGGTGGCCATACCGGCGCCGTACCCAGCGTACGGGGAGGTGGGATGAGCGGCGTCGCCGACGAGGGTGGCGCGGCCCTTGGACCACTGCTTCAGCGGCTTGCGGTCGCGGATCACCCAGCGCTGAACGTGCGCGGGGTCGGTCGCGGCGATCAGCTGGGGGAGCGGACGGGCGAAGGCCTGACCGAGGCCGGTCGCGGTCGAGTGCAGGTCCCCGGTGAATTCCCGGTCTGCGTCGAACGCTTCGAGTACCCACCACTGGTGGCCGTCACGTCCCTTGTCGCGGATGGCGGTCCAACTGCCCTGCACGGTGCGGGTGTGGGAGAGGACGCACATCCCGGGCTCGGTCTCGACGCTGTCGTCGAAGGTGTAGCCGCCGAAGATGTGCAGGTTGTGCTCGCGCTTGGGGCTGTCGCCCCACAGAGTGCGGCGGACCAGGGAATCGATGCCGTCCGCGCCGATCACGAGGTCCGCCTCGTGGACCCGTCCGTCCGCGAGGCGCAGTCGCACACCGCTCTCGTCCTGCTCGACGCGCTCCACCGTGTGGTTGACCCGCAGGACTCCCTTGGGCAGCGCGTCGAGGAGCCGCTCGTACAGCTCGGGGCGCAGCAGGCCGATGAAGCCGCCGCCGTAGTCGCGGACAACCTGCTCCGGAAGGGCCGCGCGGACCCGGCGGCGCCCGCGGGCGTTGCGGAACTCGGACGTACAGGGCGCACCCAGGTCCTCGGTGTTCACGCCGAGCAGCCCGAGTGCCTTGATGGGGGGCGGCCACAGGTTGAGGATGTTGCCGGCGGGTCTGGCGTGCGGGTAGCGCTCGAACAGCACGACGTCGTGGCCGGCCTGGTGGACGGAGAGTGCGGCGGCCATGCCACCGGGTCCGGCACCGATCACGGCGACGCGGCCGCGCTGGGCGGGAAGTTTCTTCATGGTGGGTTCCTCAACCTTGGTCGTCGTTGACCTGCCTCAAGCCGCGGTGTGCAGTTTCGCGGCGGTGGCGGCGGTGATGTCGTGGTGGGTGACGCCGGGGGCGGTTTCGACGAGGAGCAGGCCGTCGTCGGTGATGTCGATGACGCCCAGGTCGGTGATGACGCGGTGGACGCATGCCTGGCCCGTGAGGGGCAGAGTGCACTCGTCAAGGATCTTGGGACTGCCGTCCTTGGCGGTGTGATCCATGAGGACGATGACGCGGCGGGCGCCGTGGACGAGGTCCATGGCACCACCCATGCCTTTGATCATCTTTCCGGGGATCATCCAGTTGGCGAGGTCGCCGGTCGCGGAGACCTGCATGGCACCGAGCACGGCGGTGTCGATGTGGCCGCCGCGGATCATTCCGAAGGACAGGGCGGAGTCGAAGAAGGCCGCTCCCGGGAGCACCGTGACGGTTTCCTTGCCGGCGTTGATGAGGTCGGGGTCGACGTCGCCTTCAGTGGGGTAGGGCCCGGTGCCGAGGATCCCGTTCTCGGAGTGGAGGACGACATGGACGCCCGGCGGGAGGTGTCCGGGTATGAGGGTGGGCAGGCCGATGCCGAGGTTGACGTAGGAGCCGTCGGTGAGTTCGGCGGCGGCGCGGGCGGCCATCTGGTCGCGGGTCCAGGGCATCAGCTGTGCACCGTCTCTCGTGCCTGGGGCGCGGAGATCGTACGCCGTTCGATCGGTTTGTCGGCGGCTTGCGCGGGCGTGAGGGCGAGGACCCGCTGGACGAAGACGCCGGGCAGATGGATCGCGCCCGGGGGCAGCTCGCCGGGTTCTACGAGTTCCTCGACCTCGGCGATCGTGATGCGGCCGGCCATGGCGGCCAGCGGGTTGAAGTTGGCGGCGGCCTTGTTGAAGACCAGGTTGCCGTGCGTGTCGCCGCGCCAGGCGCGGACGAGGGCGTAGTCGGTGGTGATGCCGTGTTCGAGGACATGCGCGCGGCCGCCGAAGGAGCGCTTCTCCTTGGCGGGGGAAGCGAGGGCGATGCCGCCGTCCGCCGCGTAACGCCAGGGCAGGCCGCCGTCAGCGACCTGGGTGCCCACGCCTGCCGGTGTGTAGAAGGCCGGGATGCCGGCCCCGCCGGCCCGTAGCCGCTCGGCCAGGGTGCCCTGCGGTACGAGTTCGACCTCCAGCTCGCCGCTGAGGTACTGGCGGGCGAACTCCTTGTTCTCGCCGACGTAACTGCCGGTCACACGGCTGATACGGCCGGCGGCCAGCAGGAGGCCGAGTCCCTGGCCGTCTACGCCGCAGTTGTTGGAGACGACCTTCAGACCGGTGGCGCCCTGGGCGTGCAGGGCGTCGATGAGGGCGGCCGGTATGCCGGACAGACCGAAGCCACCAACGGCGAGCGAGGCCCCGTCGCAGATGTCGGCGACCGCCTCGGCGGCGCTCGCGCTGACCTTGTTCACGTGCGGGTCCTTTCGGCCGGAGGCCGGTCGGGTCAAACGGGGGAGCCGGGCAGCACCGTCGACCAGTCGCGGACGAGACCGGCGCCGGTGATGTACGAGGTCTCGTCGGTGGCGAGGAGGACGACGGCGTTGAGCACCTCGTCAGGGAGGCCGGCCCGGCGGAGTGAGATGTGGCGGCGCCTCGACCGTGCCCTGCCGCGCGCGGTCCCGGTGACGACGCCCCTGTCGGGCGGCCTGCTCTCCGCCGCGCGGTTCACGGGCGCGTTCGGGAGCGTCTACGGGCGCGAGGGACGGCCACCGGTTCGGCACCGGGTACCACGGTGTTGGAGACGGTGCCGATGCCCTCGACGGTGAGGGTGACGGTGTCGCCGGGCTTGAGCGGCGGCGGGTCCTGGCGGCCGCGTACGCCCCAGAGTTCGGCGAGGCAGCCGCCGTTGCCGCAGGTGCCGGAGCCGAGTACGTCGCCGGGGCGTACCCAGGTGCCGCGGGAGGCGTATGCGGTCATCTCCTCGAAGGTCCAGCTCATGTTGGACAGCAGGTCCTTGCCGACGACCTCGCCGTTGATCTCGGCGGTCAGCGCCAGGCGCAGGAATCCGTCGCTGTCGCGGTAGGGCTCCAGCTCGTCCGCGGTGACGAGGTGGGGGCCGAGGGTGGTGGCGGTGTCCTTGCCCTTGCAGGGGCCGAGGCTGACCTGCATCTCGCGGGACTGGAGGTCGCGTGCGGACCAGTCGTTGTAGAGGGTGTAGCCGATGATGTGGTCGCGGGCCTGCTCGGGGGTGAGGTCCCGGCCTTCGCGGCCGATGACCGCGGCGACTTCGAGTTCGAAGTCCAGCACCTGGCTGCCGGGCGGCACGGGGACGTCGTCGTGAGCGCCGATGACGGCGTAGGGGTTGGTGAAGTAGAAGGTGGGCGCGTCGTACCAGGCGTCCGGGGCGCCCGGGACTCCGTCGATGTTTCGCCGTACGCCCTCGACGTGCTCCTCGAACGTGATGAAGTCGCGTACGGACGGCGGTTGGAGCGGCGGCAGCAATCGCACCTGGGAGACGTGCGGGCCGCGCGGCACGTCCAGGCTTGCGTTGCCCGCCTCGCGCAGTGCCTCGGGACCGGCCTGGATCAGGTCGAGAAGCGTCCCCGTGCCGGGGCAGGGGTAGAGGGTGCCGTCGTCCTCGACGGTGGCGAGACGGCTGCGACCGTGCTGTTCGTACGTAGCGAAGCGCATGGCATTCCTAGGGAGCTGGGTGGGTTGACACAGGCCGGGGGCGCGGCGGCCTGGCAGGGCGGGGGAGTGCGCCGAGCCCCCGGCGTCAAGGGGTCAGACCGGCGGAGCGACGAAGACGCCGCGGTCGACGTCGTTGAGCATTTCCTTGGCGACCATCTCGTTCATCGGGTTGGACGTGCCCCACTGGTCGGCGTTCTCGGGCTTCGTCAGGTCGTAGACGTGCGGGTGCCAGGTGTCCTCGTCCAGCTTTTCGAGCTCGGTGGTGTACTCCACGGTGTTGCCGTGCGGGTCGAGGAAGTACGTGAAGGTGTTGTCGCCCGCCATGTGCCGCCCCGGGCCCCAGATCTTGCGGGCGCCGGAGCGCATCACGCGGCCGGAGCCGCGCATGTACTCGTCGATGCCGCGCATCTCGAAGGAGAGGTGCTGCAGGGAGGTGTGCGGACCCCTGGCGATGGCCATGGAGTGGTGCTGGTTGCTGATCCGCATGAAGTGCATGACCTCGCCCATGTGCGGCAAGGCCATCGTGTCGGACAGCCGGAAGTCGAGGTGCTGCTCGTACCAGGTGCGGGTGGCGTTGAGGTCGGGGGAGTTCAGGACGACGTGCGAGAGACGGACCGGGATGGACTCCTTCTCCTCGATACGACGGTGCCGGCGCGCCTCGACGTCGGCCGAGACCTCGATGGTGCGGCCGTCGATGTCGAAGAAGCGGAAGCCGTAGCCGCCGCCGGGGGTGTCGACCTGGCCCGGCTGGGAGATCAACTGCACTCCCCCTGCGAGGAGTTGCTCGGCGAGCGTGTCCACGTCGGCGGGGTTCGCCGCGCCGTAGGAGATGAGGTCGAGGCGCTTCTCCTCGGCCTTGCGCAGCCGGACGATGTACTGCTCGGGGGAGCCCTCGGCGGCCAGGAAGGAGATGCCGGAGTCTTCGGCGACCTTGGTCAGGCCCCAGACGCCGGCGTAGAAGTCGAGCTGCTTGTCGTAGTCCGGCACGGCCAGGTCGACGTGCCGCAGGTGGGTGAGCAGACGTGTGCTCATGGTGGGGGTTCTCCTCTGTGCGGTTCGGACGGTTCAGACGGTTCGGACGCTTCAGACAAGGCGGAGCAGCGCTGCCGCGTTGCCGCCGCGTACGGCGTGGAAGTGGGGGGCGGGCAGGTCCGTGACGTCGCGCAGCGCGCCGAGCGGGTCCTCGGTGCCCATGTCGAAGGGGAAGTCCGAGCCGAGCAGCACCCGGTCGGGGCCGGCCACCCGGATCAGCTCGCGCAGCACGTCCGGGTCGTGGACGAGGGAGTCGAAGTACAGCTGCTTGAGGTAGCTGCTGGGCGGGTGCGCGCAGCCGCGGGTGTCGGTGCGGGCGAGCCAGGCGTGGTCGGAGCGGCCGATGTGGGTGGGCAGATAGCCGCCGCCGTGGGCGGCGACGATGCGCAACCCCGGGTGCCGGTCCAGGACTCCGGAGAAGATCAGATGGGACAGGGCGACGGCGTTCTCGGTCGGCTGGCCGACGGTGTTGGACAGGTACCACCGGTTGAGGCGTTCGTCGAGCGTGCAGCCGAAGGGGTGCAGGAAGAGGATCGCGCCGGTTTCCTCGGCCCGTGTCCAGAACGGCTCGTACGCGGGGTCCGACAGTTCGAGTCCCGGTGCGTGGCTGGAGATCTCGACACCGCGCAGGCCCAGGCCGAGGGCGTGTTCGAGGGCTTCGACGGCGAGGTCCGGGTGCTGGAGCGGGACGAGGCCGAGGCCGTGCAGCCGCTGCGGGGCCTGGGCGACGTGCGCGGCGGTGCCCTCGTTGGCCAGCTCGCACACCGTACGGGCCAGGTCCTCGTCGGCCCAGTAGTGGTAGTGCGAGGGAGAGGGCGAGACCAGCTGGACGTCGATCCCGGAGGCGTCCATCGCGGCGAGCCGGGCCTTGACGTCGGTCAGTTTCGGGAAGCGGTCGCGGAACATCGGGCCGCTGACGGCGTTGGCTTCGGGGCCGTTGCGGCGGGCGTCGAGATCGCGGGCCGCGGCCAGCCCGGGGTGTCCGGCGACGGCGTCCTCGACCTGAGGGAGCAGGACGTGCGCGTGGACGTCGATCGTGGGTGCGCCGTTCCGGGGACTCACGGGGTTCACGGGGTCTCCTGCAGGGCGGACATCGTGCGGCTCATCAGACCGGGTGCGTCGGCGTCACGGGCGCCGTCCAGCTGCCACTGACCGAGTTGCACGGATGCTTCGACCACCATGCGGACGCGGTCGATCCGGCGTTCGTAGAAGCCGGTCAGCAGGGCGTCGAGGGAACTCCAGTCCTGCTCCTCGCTCAGCATCTCGGCCAGTACCAAGGCGTCCTCCAGCGACATGGCCGCGCCCTGGGCGAGCGTGGGGGGACAGACGTGGGCCGCGTCACCGATCAGGACGACCCGGCCGCGGTGCCAGGAGCCCTCGACGAGCAGCCGGTCGAACCAGGTGTAGTTGACCTTGGCGGGGTCGGTGATGCTCGCGGCGATCTCCGGCCACGCACCCCCGTAGGGCGCGGCCAGCCGCCGCATCTCGTCCGCGTACGCGGCCGGGTCGATGCAGGCGCGGTCGCGGTTGGCCTCGACGAGGTAGGCGTAGATGGTGTTCTTGCTGGTGGGGCAGTAGCCGGCGATGTAGCACGGTCCGCCGTAGGCCAGGGTCATGCGCTCCACGCTCTCGGGGCGGGGCGCGGGGACGCGCCAGATGGCCATGCCGGTCGGTTCGGGCTTGTCGCTGATGCCGATCATCGCGCGCGTACGGGAGCTGACGCCGTCGGCGGCGATGACGAGGTCGTAGCGGCCCTCGGTGCCGTCGCTGAACCGGGCGGTGACGCCGGACGCGTCCTGGACCAGTTCCTCGGCGGTGGTGCCGAGGCGTACCGTCGCGCCGCTCTCGAGGACGGCCTCACACAGAATCTCCTGGAGCCGGGGCCGCTGCATGCCGAAGATCGAGGGCAGGTCTTCCCCACCGGTGCGGAAGTCCTGCTGGACGTGGAACACGGTCCCGTCGGGCGCGGCCATGCCGATGGCGTCGACGGCGCTGCCGCTCTCCCGGACCTTGTCCCACACGCCGACTTCGCGCAGCACGCGCAGCGCGTTGCCCTGGAGGGTGATGCCGGAGCCGAGCACGTTCCAGTCGTGCTTGGCCTCGATCAGTTCCACAGCGATGCCCGCCCGCTGCAGCAGCACGGTCACGGCGTTGCCGGACGCGCCGCCGCCTATGACGAGGACGGTGCGGGGGTCCTTCATGGGTTCTCCCGTAGATAGTGCCGCGCGAGTTCGAGCGGCAAGGGGGGTGTTGCGGGCCGGGCGGTCGAGGGTGGCGTAGCCGTCCGGGCGCGGCCCGCCCGGCAGCCCAGGGCGTTACTTGACGGCGATGGGATTCACCGGTGAGCCGACGGACCCGGTGATGGGCAGTGGCGCGGCGGTGAGCCAGAACTCGTACCGGCCGTCGGCGGCGCAATGTGCGGCGAGGGCGTCGAGGTCCCACATCTCACCGATGAGCAGACCGATGTGGGGGATGGCGACCTGGTGCAGCGGCTGGAAGGCGTGGTCGAACTCGTTGGGCCGCACCTCGAAGCCCCAGGTGTCGGTGGCGATCCCGGCGATCTCGCTCCGGTGCAGCCAGCCGGCCGTACTGAAGCTCAGCCCCGGCGCCGGTCCGCCCGCGTAGTCGCCCCAGCCTTCGTGACGGGCGCGGGCCAGCCGCCCGGTGCGCACGAGGACCAGGTCGCCACGACCGACGGTCACACCGTGCGAGGCGGCGGTTGAGGTCAGGTGCTCCTCGGTGATGGCGAAGCCGTCGGGCAGTTCGCCGTCCTGGCCGATGACCAGGCCCACGTCGAGGAGGACGCCCCGCCCGGCGACGTGCGAAGCCATGTGCTCGATACCGGTGACCAGATCGCCTTCGGAGGTGACGACCTTCTCCGCCGAGCGGCCGTTCCACGCCTTGCCGTGATCGAAGATGTGCCCGAGCCCGTCCCACTGGGTGGAGCACTGCAAGGGCATGGCGATCACGTCGTCGGCGCCACCGAAACCGTGCGGAAAGCCCTGGCCACCCAGAGCGGCGTCGGTGCCGGTGGCGAGCATCGTGTGCACCGGGTTCGTACGCCGCCGCCAGCCTTTCTGCGGGCCGTCCATGTCGAAGCTCTGTGACAAGGAGAAGCTGACGCCGTCGCGGATCAGGGCCGCGCCCTCGCGGCGCTTGGCCTCGTCGAGGAAGTTGAGCGTGCCGAGCACGTCGTCCTCGCCCCAGCGGCCCCAGTTCGAGTACGCCTTCGCGGCCTCGGCGATCGCCGCCTCGGGATCCGTACGGTCGATACGGGCGGGGCTCATTGCTCTTTCTCCGCGACACAGCGGGTGCGCTGGGCGCCGAGCCCGGTGACCGAGCCGTCCATCACGTCGCCGTCGCGCAGCAGCCGGCCCCAGTGGATGCCGTTGCCGGCCGGGCTGCCGGTGAGGACCAGGTCGCCGGGGAGCAGCCGGGCGGTCTGGGAGATGTACGAGACCAACCGTGCGACGCCGAAGATCATGTCCTTGGTGGACTCGTCCTGCATGGTCTTGCCGTTGAGTTTCAGGGTGACCTGCAGGTCGGAGGGGTCGGCGATGGAGTCGGCCGGGACGATCCACGGGCCGAGCGGGGTGAAGCCGGGGGCGTTCTTGCTGCGCAGCCAGTCGGTGCCGATCGGGGGCATGTCCCGGCGGAAGACGGTCGCGCGGTCGGTGAGGTCGTTGGCGATGGTGTAGCCCGCGACGTACTCCAGCGCCTCGTCCACGGTGACCTGGTAGGCGGGGCGGGAGATCACCGCGGCCAGTTCCAGCTCCCAGTCGGGCTTCTCGGCCCAGGTGGGAAGTACCACGTCGTCATAGGGGCCGCTGATCGTGGTCGGCAGGCCGATGAAGACGTACGGGAGGTCATCGGCGGCCCGCCTGTCCATGACCGCCGCGACCTCGGCGCGGGCTTCTTCGACGGTGCCCGGGGCGTCCGGGGCGCGGTGTGCGACCGCCAGGTCGATCACGTGCTGCCGGTAGTTGGCGCCCGACTGGAAGATCTGCCGGGGCTCGACGGGCGCCTGCACCCGCAGGTCATCGAGCGACAGCCATGCGCCGGCCGGATCCGCCGCGAGAGCGTGCAGGCGGGGCAACGTCTCGTCCCAGCGCTCCAGGAGCGAAAGGGTCGTCAGCGCGGGTTCACCCAGTGCCGTGCGCAGGTCGAGCACCCGGCCGTCCGGCGCCACGAGGCCGGGGAACGCGGCTCCGCCCGAGGCGGAGAGAGTGCCGATGGCGAAAGGGCCCGAGAAGGGCGCGAATGGTGCCGACGCGGCTGCGGATTTCACGGAGATGTCCTCCCGATTGCGGTCCCACTAATCTGGCCCGTAGATTGCAATCAGGGAAATCGATTTCCTGTATACGAGAATCCAGCCGGTGAATACCGATGGTGCCGGCTCCGGAATTGGGATGCTTCGTGAACTTGGCCAGCCTGGACCTCAACCTCGTCGTTGCCCTGCGCGCCCTCCTGCAGGAGCGCAACGTCACCAGGGCCGGCCAGCGCATCGGACTCAGTCAACCCGCGATGAGCGCGGCCCTGGCCCGGCTGCGCCGCCACTTCGACGACGACCTGCTCGCCCGGGTGGGCGGAGGGTACGAACTGACCGCCCTCGGACAGTCCCTCCTCGACCGAACCACCACCGCATGCGACCTGTTGGAGCGCGTCTTCGCCAGTCAGGCCGAATTCAACCCCTCCCGCGAGGAACACGAGTTCACGCTGATCGCCTCGGACTACGCGGTTGCCGTATTCGGCACCGAACTCGCCCGCACCATCCAAGCCGAGGCACCAGGCATCCGGCTCAGGTTCAAACAGGTACCGAACGAATTCATCGACAGCACCGGGTCTCTGCTCAGCACCGTGGACGGGCTACTGCTGCCCCACGGCATCATTCGCGGCTTCCCCACGGTCGAGCTCTACCAGGACAGCTGGGTCTTCCTCGTCGCCGACGACAACCCCGAGGTCGGCGAGCAGCTCACCCTGGACGACCTGGCCCGACTGCCATGGGTGACGTACCAACGAGCCTACGACGCCCCCGCCGCCCGCCAGATTGCCATGCTCGGCATCGAGCCGCGCGTGGCGGTCTCCGTCGACAGTTTCCAGCTGATGCCACTCCTGGTCGCGGGCACCCGCCGGGTAGCTCTCCTTCAGAGGCGTCTCGCCGACGAGCTGGGCGGACTCGCACCCGTCCGCATCATGGAACCGCCCTATGACGCCGTGCCGCTCCAGCAGGCCTTGTGGTGGCATCCGGTCCACATGCACGACGCGGCGCACATGTGGCTACGGGAGACGACGGCCCGGGTCGCCGAGATGATGGAGGCCGGTCGGCCCGCGAGCTCCCGTCCGCCGAAATGAGGGTGGGGCTATGCCCTGCACAGGCAGATGACACTGCCAGGCCGCAGCCGACGCCGGACGGGCGGCCGCCGCGTGGAGCCGGTTTGAGCAGTTGCTGCTGCTCTGGCCGGAGAGGTTCGCCGGCCGGTCCCGGGCCGGCGGCGACGATCGCCTGCCTGAGCTGCGTGTATCGGGGGAAGGCCCAGGCTCATCTGCGGGCCGGCTTCCGCTCGCGCCGTGGCCACGAGCGTTGCGTACGGGCCCGCGACGGTCGTGACCTTCGATCTGAATCCACGCCTGGTGGAAGGCCATTCGTGCCAGCAGACTGCTGATCTCGTCGGTGAGTTGTTGTCGTATGGCGGATGAGGACTCCGTGGGCGGCGCCGTATGCGGTACGGCATCTCCAGGTACTCCTCGACCGCCATCAAGGCCTCGGCGAAGGTCTTCGCCCGGCGTTCTCTTCGTACGGCCCGTTGGTTGAGGGCGTAGGTCAGGAAGGCACCGAAGCCAGCCACCTCCACAAGCGAGACGAACGGACGAACTACGCCCATCTCGCCTGCTACAAAGCGGAGTTCATGCCCACCCACGCCGAACCACCCGATCACGTTCGGAAATCGGATGATGGAAGACGCCGGAGGCATCGACCTCTCCCCGCAGAGGCGCTGCGGGCGCGCTCCTGCGCCGCGCGTTGGTCGAGGCCTCATGGCAATGGGTCTTCCGTCACGGCGGTCGCGCGGTGCCGGGCGCGGATGAGCGCGATCACGGTGCCCGTGGTGCGGTCGAGATGGCTGGGGCCCTCGGGCAGCTGGTCCGGGCTGATGTAGCTGCGCGGCCCGAGGTGAGTGGCCGGGTCGAGCCGATGCAGGGTGACCTTCCCGGCACGACGGACCCGGTTCCATCCGCTACGGCGGAACAGGCGCCAACGCTGAGGGAAGATCCAGGTGCCGACCCGTTCGATCCGGTCGCTCACGCTGGTGAGCTGATGCACGTGCTCGGCATGGGTGAGGTCGTTGGCGCCGTTGTGGAACCCACCGAGCGTGATCACTATGAGCGGGGAGCGCAGCTGGGTGTGCAGTTCGAGGTCGCAGCTGGAAGTCCGTACCGGAGGGCGGAGGCAACGGAGCGTCATGACCTCGGCGAAGCCGGCGCTGGATGGGAAGGGCTCGGCACCGCCGTGTCGGCGGGCGCAGCCGTCAGCGCCGGGTGAGGGTGGACGGCGCCCCGGAGGACTGGTCACCTTCGACGCGCAGGCCCAGGGTGTCTCGGCCGGTCATCGTGACGATGTAGATAGTGCCGTTGGGGCAGGAGACGTCGGCCTCCTCTTCGGTGGAGTAGCTGCTGACCGCCTTGAGGACCATCGACGCCTTGCGTATCTCCTGCAGTCGCAGGGTATCGGTGCATCCCAGCTCACGTTTGAGGCCCACTTCGGTCACCCTGCTGACCTGCTTGCCCACCAGCTCATCTCGCTTTGCCGGGTGGAGAGTCAAAGTGACGGTGAACCGGTCGGTGGGGCGCCCAGTGGAGTCGTCAGGAGTGGGATTGCCCGGCCCTGTGCCGACCCATGTACCTGCCCAGGCCTCGGGAAGCGATGTGGCGGTGGATGTCGGCTCAGGCGTCCCGTCGGAGGCGTCATCGGTGGCAGTGGATGACGGCGCAGACGTCCCGTCGGAGGCGTCATCGTCGGAGGAATACCGCACGAGGAACGTGCCCGCCGCGGCCATCAAGGCCACGGCCATGGTCCCGGCGACCGCCCGGCCGGTACGGCCGGACACCCACCGTCGCACGGCGCCGACAGGCGGCAGGACGGCGGTCTTTGCGTCGGCGGAAGCCGGGCCGTCTTCGGGCTCACGTGACACAGCCGCCACAGACGGCAGTCGCACTGTTGCGGAGATCAACGCTTGCGCCTCCTCCTCCCGCACGGCGAGATCTCTCTCCAGCCCCTCGGGCAGCAACTGCGGCCAGGTACCGCACCGGCCGCCCAAGCGTTCCAACAGCACGCTGACGGTGCCGGGCGTGGCTCTCTGCTCGGGATCCTTGGCCAGACAGGACCGCAAGAGCGGGACCAGGGCCGCCGGAACGCCGTCGAGGTTCGGCTCCTGATGCACGATGCGGTAAAGCGGCACCGCAGGCGAGAACTCGTCGTTCGGGCTGGAAAACGGGCCCCGTCCCGTCGCCGCGTACACCAATACCGCAGCCAGAGAGAAGACGTCACCCGGTGCACCCGATTCCCCGGCACTCACCTGCTCCGGCGCCAGATAGCCGGGAGAACCGATCACACCCCCGGTCCTCGTGTGACGCGAGTCCTCCGTCGCGCGCGCGATCCCGAAATCGATGAGCAGAGGACTACGGCGGCCCAACAGCACATTGGACGGCTTGACATCCCGGTGGGCCAGCCCCGCCCCGTGTACCGCTGCCAGCGCCCCGAAAAGCTCGGCCGCCAGTGCTAGGACGCACTGCTCGGACAGCCGGCCGTATCGCCGCACCCACTCTGCCAGGGACGGCGCTGCCACGTACTCGGTGGCGAGCCACTGCGGGCGCTGCCCCGCCGGGCTGTAGTCCACCACCGCAGGCGTCCAGGGCGAGCGCACCCGGTCGCTGTTCCGGATTTCCCGCGCGAATCGCTCCTCGAAGCCCGGCTCCCGTCCGAACTCGGCACGCACCGTCTTGAGCGCCAGCGGACGCCCCGACACGGTCCGGGACAGATACACCCGTCCCATTCCACCCTCACCGAGCCGCGCCAGCAGTGGATAACCACCAACAGCCTCCGGATCCGCCGTGTCCAGCAACTCCACGCCCTGCCGCCCTCTCAGATCTGCACTGCCGATCAGGTTCAGTCCCCGGACCAGCACAGCCAAGCGCCGCATCCGTAGCATCGGCACCAAGCATCACCTGTCACACCTGCGCTACACCATTCTCAGCCACAACGTCCGGCAGTCCGAGAACCCGTCACCGGGCGAGAGGCCACGTGGGCGGCGGGAGAGCACACCTTGGCACAGCTCCCGATTTGTCCGGGTGTGCGCGCGTCGTGGCATCGGGTCGGAGCGGTGTTCCTGCAGCCTCGCGGTCGTCCAGGGGCCGGGGCCGTGAAGGTTTCGGTGCTCGGGCCGGGTGGGCGGTCTTCCAGCAGATGTGCCGGAAGTCACGGCGGACGTGGGCAGGGGCGAGTCCGCCCGGGAACTTGGCCTTCAGTCCGACGTGAGGTGACGGGCACGATCCATGCCTTTCCGCTCGTGCTGTGCAGCTGATGCCGGAGGAGGGCTACGCCGTGGTCACGATCCGCAAGGTCACCGTCCGCGCGGACGCCGATCCGGCGCTTGTCTTCTACCACGGCATCATCGGCGAACTGTTCTGGGCCATTTTCAGGCGTGGGTGCGGAGGCGGACCCGCGACGTCTGGAAGAGCTCCGGCCGGTGCGTGCTGTGGGAACTGAGCAGTGAACCGCACGGCTCTGCGCTCGCGATCGAGTTCATCGCTGCTCGCCGACCACAGGCCGTCGGTGTCCGCGGGTCGCCCCTCGGCGAGGCCTCCTCACCGCCACGCTGACCGTCCTGATCAGCGGCATGTCCCGGATCCTGGTCATGGACGAGGCTTTCGGCCCGAGCGCGGTCTGGCGGGCCTCGCACAGTGGGTGGAACGGGAAGGCGTCCACCGGCCCGTACCGCGCGGGCACGCCGAGAAAATCGCGGTCGATGGCGAGGGGGAGCCGGTCGTCGTGAAGCTGGGGGTGTGGCTCTCGAACACCAAATCGAGGCGCGACCGGCTTGCACAGGAACAGCGGGACGAGCTGCGGGAGCTGGGCATGGAAGGGGCCTGATACCAGCCGCGGCCGGTCTTTGAACCGGCCGGACACTCGTAGCGTCAGAGAGACCCCGGAGGAGCAGTCCTCCGGGGTCTCTTGCTGTCGGCGGGCGAGCGGGTCAGCTGGTGCCCAGGCGGGCGTCCAAGGGATGGGGGCAGTTGCTTTTGGCGTACCGCTTGCGCTCAGGACCGCTACCGGCCTCGATCCCGTCGACCTGGACGAGGCCGTTCTCCAGCAGCCGGGACATGGCCGAGCAGACCTGGCCGTAGTGCAGTGGCCGGTCGTGACCGAACTTTCGTCGAAGGCCCGCTTGAGGTCGAAGCCGTGGTGGGGGCCGGACTCCAGGAGGCCTAGGAGTGTGTGACTGATGGGGTCTTCGGGGCGTATGGCTCACTCGGTGCGCAGGCCGTCCGGGCGCATCAGCCGGAGCAGTGGTGGCAGGCTGAGCACGGTCACCAGCAGGACGACGGCGGTGGCGATACGCGTCTGATACGAGTGGCCCGCCCCTTCGGACGGGGGGCCGGGTGTGCCCTTATGCACAACCCGGATTACGACCGCTGGCTGTACTCGCACACGCCCTCCCAGGCCGAGGGCGAGCGCGATGAACCGGCCGAGTGTGCGGCAGTGGCGCAGCACCCGGGCGTCCCCAGGACCGAGCCGTCCCAGGTGGAGGGCGAGCGGGTGGACGACTTCCGGACCGCATGACCGCCGGTAGACGACCGTGAGCGGCGCGGGGTGGCGCGCGCCGCTGGTCTGTTCAGGGATCACGTGGAGCGCGTGCCAGGGTCACGGAGGGAGCAGGCCTCGCGTCTCCATCTGCCGCGGGAAGCGTTCCGTGAGGATGATCATTGCTTCAGATTCATCGTCACGGTGAGCGACCCTCGCGGCTGAGGAACCTCTGGGTCAGATGATGCATCTGTACACCCGAGCTGCCTGTCATGTCCGGTGAGCGCACAGAGTAGAAGTCAGTCGATCTGTTGTCCTCAGGCCCGTGCGGCGGCTCGTGTAGTCCAGCACCCGACTCCGCCGGCTCTGGCCAGCAAGGTGGGCACGGAGGCGAGCGCGGCCAGGAACGTACCGGAAGGCACGGGTGCAGTTGCCTCGCCGAAGGTGAACACAGCGGCTCTGACCAGCCACATCACAAGGAAACCGGAGGACGCCGCACGTGCGCATCGCCTTCCTGCTGCACAACGCCTACGCGATGGGCGGCACCGTACGGACGACCATGACACTCGCCGACACGCTCGCCGGGCGACATCAGGTGGAACTCGTGTCGGTCTTCCGGCACCGCGAGAAACCACGGCTGGGGCGGTCGCCGGAGGTGCCGCTGCGGGCCCTGGTGGACCGGCGCGAGGGAACCGCGGACGGGGCGGACCCTCTCGCCCGGCGGGCCGGAGAGGTCTTCCCTAAGGGGGACAGCCGCTCGCACCAGTACCACCGGCTCGCCGAGCAGCGGGTCATCGACTGGCTGCGGGAGACGGACGCCGACGTCGTCGTGGGCACCAGGGCCGGACTCAACGCGCTGCTGGCCCGGTTCGGGCCACGACATGCCGTACGCGTCGGCCAGGAGCACCTCACCCACGACAACCACCCGCACCGACTGCGGACGGATCTCCAGCGCTGGTACGGCGGTCTCGACGCGCTGGTCACCATGACCGAGGCGGACGCGCGCGATCACCGGCGCGGCATGCGGCTGCCGCGCACCCGGGTGCTGGCCATCCCCAACAGCGTCCCCGAACCCTCGGTGCCGCCGGCCGACGCGGCGGCCAAGGTGGTCGTCGCGGCGGGACGCTTGGCCCGCGTAAAGCGGTACGAGATGCTGGTCGACGCGTTCGCCCTGGCCGGTGCGGTCTGCCCCGACTGGTCCCTGTGCATCTACGGGGACGGCGCGGAGCGCGCCCGGATAGCCGACCGGATAGCCCACCACGGGCTGGGTGACAGGGTCTTCCTGATGGGTTCGGTCACGCCCATCGAGGCCGAGTGGGTCAAGGGCTCCATCGCCGCGGTGACCTCCGCGCACGAGTCGTTCGGGATGACGATCGTGGAGGCCATGCGCTGCGGCCTGCCCGTGGTGAGCACCGACTGCCCGCACGGCCCCGGCGAGATCATCCGCCACGGTGTGGACGGCTGTCTCGTCCCGCGCGACAGCACCCGGGGGGTGGCCGACGCGCTGTTGGCACTGATGCGGGACGACGGACGGCGTGCGGAGATGGGCAGGGCCGCCCGGGCCAGTGCGGCGAAACGATTCGCCCAGGATGGCATCGCCGATCGCTACGAGCGGCTGTTCAGCACACTGGTGCAGGAGCGGGCCGGGTGGTCCGGTCCTCCACCGCCCGGCCCGGCCGACTGGCGCGACCGTGCCACCCTGCTCGCCGCCACGGCCGGCATCCTCGCCCGCGCAGGGGTGCGCCGCGGGCGGCGCACGCTGGGCCGGGTCGCATGAACACGGATCGCACCGTGGCCTCGGCACAGCGGATGCTGTGGATCGTGGTTGGCGGATTCTGTCTGGTGTCGGCCGTCCTCGTACCTCTCACACTGCCGCTCGGCTGGGACGAGCTCGTGTACGCCAGCCGCTTCGGACCGTACGGTCCCGCGACCCCGTTCAGCGCCCCGCGTACCCGAGGGGTCCCCCTGTTGCTCGCTCCGATCGCCTCCTGGAGCGACTCGACGGTGTTGCTCAGGGTGTGGCTGCTCCTGCTGGCCGGCGGTGCGCTCTGGCTGGGATTCCGGCCCTGGCTGCGCATCGTGCACCGCCCGGCGACGGTGTGGGTGGCGGCCGGACTGTACGGCAGCCTGTGGATCACCCTGTTCTACGCCGGTTCCGCGATGCCGAACCACTACACCGCGATGGGTGCCACCGCCGCGGTGGGCTGTTTCCTCGCGCCGCGTCCCCGGTACGCGGGTGTCGCGGCAGGCTTGGCGGTGGTGACCCTGATGCGGCCCAACGACGGTGTGGCCGTCGCCGCGCCGCTGCTCCTGGCCGCCGTACTGATGCCCACACTGCGCGGCCACGGCCGCCTCCGGGGGCGTCTGTCGGCCGTGGCGGCCGGACTCATGGCGGGTGCGCTGCCCTGGGTCGTCGAGGCCGAGGTGCGGTTCGGCGGGGTGCGCAGCCGGCTCGCGGAGGCCGACCAGGTCCAGGGCGGTCTGCGGGCCGTCTTCTCCCTGCGCGCCCATCTCACCGCGCTGGACGGCCCGCTGCTGTGCCGTCCCTGTACGGGCGACACCGTACGGCTGTCCGTGACGGAGTGGTGGGTGCTGCTGCCGCTGCTGGTCGGCCTGGGGATGTGGGCGGAACGCCGGGCGCGTCGGTCCGCTGCGCCGCTGTGGCTGTCCGTGGCGGTGGCGGGGGCCACTGCGGCGCCGTATCTCTTCCTCGTCCCCTACGCGGCGCCGCGGTTCCTGCTGCCTGCCTACGCCCTGCTGGCGCTCCCTGCCGCTGTCGGGATCCTCGCCGTCGTCCACCGGGCCCGCACCCGCCGTTCGCTGCCGACAGCCGCGGTGCTCACCCTGGCACTCCTCGGGCACTGGGGCATCCAGGCCGACCTCGTCCACACCCATGCGGGCATCCAACAGCGGGCCCGCGGAGACTGGAACCGGATCGCCTCCGTGCTGCGCGAACACGGGGTGCACCCGCCGTGTGTCCTCGCGGGAAACACCTCGACGATTCCCATCGCCCACACCGCGGGCTGCACTGTCACGGAGACGAACACCCCTGAGCACCCCAGCGCGCTGGTCCTTCGCGAGCGGAACCCACCGCACTGGGCGCGCGACTGGCCACGTTTCCCAGTGCCGGACACCTACAACCCCGGATGGACCGTCCTCGTGCGTCCATGACGGCCGGCGGTGCGCCTCAGGACCGGTAGGGCCATGCGGCCCCCGAGGTCCACTGCGGCGCCGACGACTCCCAAGGTGCCTTCGCGTCCGGGCCCGAGAAGTGCGGCGCCCGGCGCATGCCCCACTCCACGACCACCACCGCGTCACCACCGCCCACCACTTCCTCGACGACCAACACTGACAGCCCGGAAAACACCGTGCTGACAAGGGAGTTGACATCCATCACAAGATCATGGTGAAGGACGGCTACCTGGTATCACCACCGATACGGGCCACAGCCGTACGTCTTACAGCCCCTGTGGTCACGGACAACGAGAGGAGTGGACGGTCCATGGCTTCGTGGACCTGCCACCGAGCCCACAGACGGCGGGCACTTCCGGTCCGTCCGTATCCGGCCCGGCCTCGACCACGCACACGTGGTCGAGGCCAGGTCGGCCGGTCAGCGTAGGAGTCTGCGGATGATGGTGGTGGCGGCGCTGATGTCGGTGGGCTGCCCGGTGAGGAGCTCGCGGTAATAGAAGGACTCGGCGACCCGGACGACGGCGTAGGCGAGGGTCGGGGCGTCGATGTCGTCGGGTTCGCCGATCTCGGACTGGATGAGCCGGCTGACGGTCTCGACTATGCGGCCCTGGATGACGCCGTCACGCGAGGTCATCACCCGTAGTGCGGTGTCGGGGTGGTCGGCGACGAACCGACGCATGGCCGGCAGTTGTGCGCTGGTGGTCAGCATGGCGTGAACGAGGTCGGCGACCTTGTCGGCGCCTTGCCCGCGGCTCCGGGGGTAGATCTGGGCGAACTCGGTTGTGGCGATCGCCCAGATCGCCTCGCCGATCAGGCGGTCGCGGTCGCCGTAACGCCGATACAGGGTGGCGCGGCCGATGCCGGCCTCGGCAGCCAGCGCCCGTGCGTCGATCCAGCCGTCCCGAAGGAACATCGCGACCGCAGCGCGCAGCACGGGCTCGTCCGGGGGCAGCGGAGGCGGAACCTCTTGCATTTGAGACATCACCGTCCTAGTGTCTCACTCCTATCTGGCGAGACACATGTACATCGGTGTCTCACTTTTGGAGGGAGTGGCTGTGGCCACAGTGAGGCGGACAATGCCGTTCGCGATTTATGTCGCGATGTTCGCGGCCCTTGCGCTTCAGAGCGACCTCACGGGGTTCATGGTCTGCAACCTGCTGGTGCAACTGGCCGTCTTCGTCGTGGGTGCGTGTCTGCCGGCCCACCGCACCGGGTTCATGTCCTATGTGGATGTGGCCTGGCCGTGGGGCCTGGCCCTGATCGGGGTGCAGGTCCTGGTGTTCGGTGGCCTGGATTCGCCTGTGGCTGTCGCCACTGCGGCGATCTACCTGCTGATGGGCATGCGTATGGGCGCCTGGGCGCTGCGGTTCATGGTGTTCAAGCGGTTGCCCGGTGAGTTGCCGCGGTACCAGTACCAGCGGCGCCGCTGGGAGCGGGACGGGTTCCGCAACGAGAAGGTGTCGCTCCAGGTCGAGATCATGGTCCAGTGCGGTGCCAACATCGCTGTGCTCGCGGTCCCGGCCGCGCTCGCCACCGTGCGCCCGGCCCGCCTCGATGTCGTGAGTGTCGCGGCGATCGCGCTGTGGGCGGTGTTCTGGGTCTTCGAATCGGTGGCGGACCTGCAGAAGGCCCGTTTCGCCGACCGTACCCGACGAGACGGTGTGCGCCGCACCTGCGACATCGGGCTGTGGGGCTACAGCCGTCACCCCAACTACTTCGGTCAGTGGATGCAGTGGAGCAGTCTCATCCTGTTGTCGCTGCCCGTGCTGATCGACCGCTGGCCACACCATCACATCGTCTTCGGCCTGCTCACGGCCCTCGCCCTGGCCTGGATCTCGTGGACCACGTACCACATGCTCGTGCACTACACCGGTGCCGTTCCCGCCGAGTATTTCAGCCGGCAACGACGCCCCGACTACATCCGCTATCAGCGCGTCACCAACCGGTTCTTTCCCGGGCCCCGACGGACCACTCATCAGTGAGCCCTTCCGAGTGCCCTATCGGTGACGAGGCAGAGCGGCGGGCACGGGTGCCGCCGCCCTCCCGCACCGCTGCCGGCTCGCCTCCATCAATGGCAGCGGCCAACAGCTCAACAACCGCCTCCAGGCCATCGAACGGGACACCGGCGCGGCCCGACCAGTACGGCCTGGAAAAACACCCTGCTGGAAAGGGAGTTGACGTTCATCACAAGATCACCGGCCAAGGGTGACTACCCGGTGTCACCACCGACTACAAGGCCAGAGCCGTTCGTTTTACAGTCCCGCACGCGAAGATCACCGATGTGGTGAGGTGAGGACGCCGCGCGACAGAGCGACGGTGACGGCTGCGGTGCGGTCGTTGACACCCAGCTTGACGAACGTCCGCAGCAGGTGCGTCTTCACCGTCGCTTCGCCGATGTACAGCTGCCGACCGATCTCGCTGTTGGACAGACCTCGCGCGACGAGGCCGAGTACCTGAACCTCGCGTGGGGTCAGCTGCTCCCCGGCCGGCGCCTGAAGGTGAGTCACCAGCCGGGCGGCCACCGGCGGGGCGAGGACGGTTTCACCGCGGGCCGCCGCCCGGATCGCGTCGGTCAGGGTACCGATCGGGGTGTCCTTGAGCAGGTAACCGGTGGCGCCTGCCTCGATCGCCGGCAGGATGTCGGCGTCGCCTTCGTAGGTGGTCAGCACGAGCACGCGAATGCCGGGGTGTTCCTGGCGGATGCGCGCCGTCGCGGTGGCGCCATCGGTACCCGGCATCCGCAGGTCCATGAGGACGACGTCCGGGCGCGTCGCGGCGGCGAGGACGATCGCCTCGTCGCCGGAGCCGGCCTCGCCGACGACCCGCAGGTCGTCGTAGGCCTCGAGCATGCCGCGGAGGCCGAAGCGTACGACGGGATGGTCATCGACAATCAGGATGTGGACAGTCATCGAGCCGGTTCCGCCCGCTCAGTTGTCGGGTGTGGAGCTGAGATCAAGCACAGGCTGCAGGCTACGCGCCGCCTGCTCGGCTGGGGGCGGCGGCAGCTCGACCCGCACCGTGGTGCCCTGGCCGGGAGCCGATCGCACCGTGCAGGTTCCGCCGAAGCTGGAGGCGCGGGTGCGCATGCCGAGCAGGCCGTATCCACCCCGGACGGTGGCCGGGTCGAAGCCCTGGCCGTCATCGGTCACGACCAGCGCCATGAGGCCGGAATCGTGGCGTAGCTCGATCCGCACCGTCGTGGCGGCGGCGTGCCTGCCGATGTTGGCCAGGGCCTCCTGCGCGGTGCGCAGCAGGGCGATGTCGGTGCCAGTAGATGTGCCGGACCGCTCGCCGACGATCGAGACCTCGACGCGCGTACCCGTGTCGCGAGTATGCCGGGCAGCGAGCCGGTCCAGCGCATCCGCGAGCCCGCGGCCGGTCAGGTCGACCGGGGCCGATGCGGCGATCAGCGAGCGTGCCTCCGCAAGGTTCTCGCGGGCGGTCTTCTCCAGGATGTCGAGCTGGCCGTCGGCGGCCGTCGGATCACGGAGCAGGGTCGTCCGTGAGACCTGGGCGAGCATGAGGATGCTGGTGAAGCCCTGCGCCAGGGTGTCGTGGATCTCGGCGGCCAGGCGTTCACGTTCGGCATGGACGCCTGCCTCGTGGCCCGCGCGTTCCAGTGCAGCCCGCGTCCGGGTCAGTTCCTCGATCAGCGCGGCCCGCTTGCGGTTCTGCTCGCGGATGCCGGTCAGATAGGCGCCCACGAGGATCGTCACGGTCAGGGGTACCAGAACGGTCACGCCGACCATCGCCAGCGTGTAGCGGCTGACTCCGGCCCGCGCCACCATGGCCCAGGCGAGTTCGGCGTAGAGGATCAACAACAGCGGTAGACGTACCCGCCACCTCGCGACCATCACGAACAACTGTGGGCAGAGCGCGAACAGCAGTGCGCCACCGATCGGGGCGATGGCGAGCAGAAGCGGGAACACGACCGCCAGGACGGCGAAGTAGGCCGCACCCCAACGCTCGTCGCGGTTCTCCATGGCTCGCGGAGCGACCAGGGCATAGCAGGCGACGATGACAGCGAGCGTACCGAGGGCAAGCAGGCGTTGTCCGAGCGCCACGGTGACGTCGGCCGCTATGGCAATGGCAAGAGGTATCGCGACGGCGCCTACGAGGACGTGCCATCCGACGCGGTAGCGGTACCCGAAGTCGACGGTGCTGCGTACTGCCACGCCCTGTCCACCTTCGCCCGCAGAGATCTGGCCGCCAGTCTACGGGCGGCCACGTCCACGGTGCCCGACTCGGCGCCGAGGAACGTCCACGCACCGGTGGGGCCGTGCGTACGTCGATCGGTTGACGACGGGGTCCAACCAACCGTTGTCGCCGCCTCGGCCTCAGAACCGTCACGCTCGTTGTCGAGAACTTCGGCTCCCCACCTGGAGATACCCCATGAAGAAGAACTGGTTCGTCCTCGGCCTCGGCGCACTCCTGGCCTTTGTCGGCGTGGGCTGGACCTTGCAGGGACTCGACGTCATGAAGGGCTCGGCGATGAGCGGCGTGACGCTGTGGGCGGTCGTCGGGCCGATCGTGGCGATCGTCGGTCTCGTCGTGCTGGGTGTCGGCTTCGCCCGGCTGCGCAGGGTGAGCCGGTAAGCGCCGATCAGACGTCCGGTATCGACATGGAGACTCAGAAGACAGATCAGCCGGCACCGGGAAGACCGCCCAAGCAGTGGTACGGCGAGCTTGCCGGCGTCGCGGCCACCGCACTCGCCCTGGGCCTCGGTGAGCTGGTGGCAGCCGCGACGGGCGGGCCCTCAGCGCCCCTCGTGGCGGTAGGTGGAGTCGCCGTGGACGCCGCGCCGACTCCGGTCAAGGAGTTCGCCGTCGCGGTGTTCTACACGTACGACAAGCTGGCGCTGCAGGCGGGAATCGTGCTGGTGCTGGCGGTGTTCGCCGCGTTCATCGGTGTACTGGCCATGCGTCGGCTCTGGTACGGGCTGGTCGGCGTCGCTGTGTTCGGGATGATCGGCGTACTCGCATCAGCCACCCGGCCCAGCGCCACGTGGGCGTACCCGCTGCCGTCGGTGGTCGGTGCACTGGCCGCTGCCGGCCTTCTGGTGCTGCTGCGGCGCACCCTGCCGCGCCGTGCGGCGGTAGCGGCGCAGGATCTGGGGGACGACACCAGCCCGGGCGACACGGACGTGGCGGCGCAGGGAGACCGCACCCCCGCGCAGGGCGCCCGTTCGCCGTCGCCGGATGCCGACGCCGACGTCTCGGTGGTGGACGGCGCGGGACAGCCACCAGGCCGGCGACGGTTTCTCGTGCTTGCGGTCGGGGCGATCGGTGCGGCCGCGGTGGCCGTACCGGGAGGTCGCAGGCTCTGGGCACAGCGGGTGGCCGCGGCCCGGGCCGCGGTGGTTCTTCCGTCCCCGTCGAGCCCCGCACCGCCACTGCCCGCCACGGTCTCCGTCCGTGTGCCCGGAGTGAAGCCGTTCGTGACCAGTACCACGGACTTCTACCGGATCGACACCGCTTTGACGGTGCCACAGATGGAACCGAAGGACTGGCGGCTGAGGATCCACGGTCGGGTAAAACGGCCACTGACTTTGACGTACGAGCAATTGCTGGCACGGCCGATGGTGGAGCGCTACATCACACTGGCGTGTGTGTCCAATGAGGTCGGCGGCGAATTGGTCGGCAACGCCCGGTGGTTGGGGGTACCGATCAAGGACCTGCTGGACGAGGTCGAGCCGGACGGCGGGGCGGATCAGGTGGTGAGCCGTTCCGTGGACGGCTACACGGCAGGTACGCCGACGGCAGCGTTGCGTGACGGGCGGGACGCGTTGCTGGCGGTCGGGATGAACGGGGAGCCACTGCCGGTGGAGCACGGGTTCCCGGTCCGGATGGTGGTGCCCGGGCTGTACGGATACGTATCGGCGACGAAGTGGTTGACGGAGCTGGAGCTGAGTCGTTTCTCGGACTTCAGCGCCTATTGGGTACGGCGGGATTACGCGGCGCTGGCTCCGGTGAAGACACAGTCGCGGATCGACACACCGGCCGCGGGCAGGCGGCTGGCGCCGGGGCCGGTGATGGTGGCCGGGGTGGCGTGGGCGCAGCATCGTGGGGTGTCCGCGGTGGAGGTCCGCGTGGATGACGGACCATGGCAGCAGGCACAGCTCGCTGCGGTGCCGTCGGTGGACACATGGCGGCAGTGGAGCTGGCAGTGGCAGGCGACGCCCGGCGAGCATCGGCTGCAAGTACGCGCCATCGACAACACCGGCCAGGTGCAGACAGGACAGGTGCACAAGCCGTTGCCCGACGGGGCGACCGGGCGGCACACGATCAAGGTCACGGTTGCCTGAGCATTTCCCGCCGGGCGGGGGCTCCCGCCTGAAGACATCTTCAAAGGGCTGCGGCCCAGGCCCTCAGGCCACCTGGTCGGGCAGCGGCCCGGGCTCTGCGGCACTGGCCTGTCGCCGGGCCACCAGCAGCCCGGCAGCGACGATCGCGGAAGCCAGCCCCAGAACCCCCACGGCTCCGGCCAGCGTGCCGACCGCCGATTCCAGGGCAAGGAGCACCAGCGGGCACACGAACGAGCCGCCGAAGAAGGCAGATGTCCACAACCCCGTGCCCCGGCCGCGATCCTCGTACTGCAACCGGGACATGGCACTGGTGAGCAACGACGGCAACAGCATGCCGGTGCCCAGGCAGTTGATCACCGCACCGACGATCATCAGCGGGACGCTGCCGGCGAGGAACATCACCCCGAAACCGGCCGCGCAAACCGCGAAGACGGCGGGCAGCATCGGCCCTGGGGAGCGCTTCAGGCGGGCGAAGGTGATCGCTCCGGCCACGGTGCCGGCGCTCGCGACCGCGGTGGCCAGACCGATCATGCCCGTGTTGGCCACTCCGAGGTCGTCGAGCAGGTACGCCATCTCCACGGGGACGGTGTAGAAGACGATCGCCGCGAAGAGGGTCAGGGCGCAGATTCCCGCCATCTGCCGCCAGAGGAACGGGCGACGTGCCGTCGGGACAACCTCCGTGCGCGTGCGCACCACCGGCCTGGGCAGGGTGAAGGCCATCACCGGGACGAGCAGCAGGCTCACCGCGTAGACCCAGAACGGCACCCGCCAGCCCGCCGCGCCGGCGGTACCGCCGAGCACGAAGAACGCCGTGGCCGACGCGGAGGTGCACATGGTCTGCAGGGCGAGGTACTTCATCCGCCGTTGGCCGGTGTAGTAGTCCCCGATCAGGGTGGTGCAGCAGGTCATGATCGCCGCCTCGGCGATGCCGACCAGGGCGCGGCTCGCGATGATCGCGCCCAGTGAGTCCAACCAGAGCGGCGCCGTGCCAAACAGCGCGTACAAGACGGTCGCCACCAGCAGCAGACGCTTGCGGCCCAGGCGGTCCAGGATCACCCCGGCGAACGGAGCCAGCAGCGCCAGTGCCAGCGCCGGAACGGTCAGCGCGAGCGGGACAAGTGCCTTGGCACCGGGGGTCGAGGCGAAGTGTTCCTGCATCCTGGGGAGCACCGGAGCGATCAGCACCGCCCCCAGGACGGGCAGACAGCTGCCCGCCATCAGTGCGGTCACCCGTAGCCGGTGCGCCGGGCCCGACACGCCCACGGGCGGCGGGGCGGACTCATCGAGCGTGGTGGAGGGCAGGGGCACGGAAGCAGGCATGGCGACTCCAGGGACTCGGGGGGAGCGGGCATGCCGCACAGGCGCCGACGGCGCTCGGCATGCTGAGGAGGACCTCACGCCGACGGCGAATCCGGACAGCGGCGTGCAGGTGGCACGACTATGCGGCCTTCATGGCCCGCAGCCCACCCTCCGCGCCATCCGAATCCCGTATCCGCGCATCCACGCGCTGGATGGGGCGTCGCGGTCTCCGCAGGGCGGGCTACGGTTGCTGCCGATCGTGGTTCGGGGCTCGGGCTGCTATCGCCTTGGTGACCGCTCTGTCCCTCAGGGACCCACGTCATAGCAGCTCAGAGTCGATGCTGCGCGGACTCGGACGGGCGCTGGCGCGGTGGCGGGCTGAATGCAGGATCACTGCTGGGTCGTGGCCCCGAAACCGGCTCTTTCGCAGGTCATAGCGTTGCCATCGATGTTCCGGGTCAACGTTTGGTGGGCGACTTGGCATCGGTGTAGCGATCTGGCAAATACGCACGCATGACGGCTGGGGCTGTCAAGGCGCACGATGCTCCGCCCCGGCGGTTGCTGAAGTAGGGGCGCCGAGTTGCGCATCGTGGACGGGAAGTCCCGGCCGTTGGTCCACCGAGCCGTGATCAGGCGGGGTTGGCCCCATCCGGGGTCGCCCCCGTCGCTGTACCCGCTGCTGGATCCGTGCTGAATATCCTGAAGTTCACGGGCCGCTACGGGGCAACTGGAGCCCACGGCGGGCAAGGTGGTGCCTTTTCCTTGGAATGTCATCCCGGCGAGTGTTACGGCTCGTCGAGGCGGGTGGCGGGTGGCGGGTGGCCGGGAAACCGGGCAGCGGCTCACGGCGGGCGTTGGCCGCGGTTCGAGTCCTGGGCGGGAGCCACAAAACATGGCTGGTCATGCCAACGGCGCTGACTTGCGTATTTACGCCACCGTGGCGGTTGAGGGGCGGGCATGGCTGGTGCCGGTCCCACCGGGGGCGGGTTCGACGGCTGCCGAGTCCGCGAGCGCGGCGAGTAGATCCACTCCCTCGGGTTGATGTCTTCCATGACGTCAGCGGTGGATCGCGCTCTGATCAGAGCGCGACGTCGAGCCCAGCCGGGCGGCGGACCATGACCAGGCCCGGAGCGGGCTCACGGCGATAGCCGGGAGCGAGCCGCAGGTCGGGGAAGCGCTCCAGCAGCTGTTCCAGGACGACGCGGGACTCCAACCGGGCCAGTGGTGCGCCGAGGCAGGTGTGGATGCCGTAGCCGAAGGTCATCGGAGTGGCCTGTCCCGCCGGGCGGTCGAGAGAGTAGTCCGCGGCGTCGGCGCCCCAGGCCCGGTCGTCCCAGTTGGCCGACTGGAGGCTGACGGCCAGGCGGTCGCCGGGTTTGACGGGGCAGCCGGAGATCTCCCGCTCCTGCGTCACGGTGCGCAGAACGTACTGCAGGGGCGCATCGTGGCGCAGGGACTCCTCGATCGCCGTGGGGATGAGGGACCGGTCGGCGAGCAGCCGTTCCCAGTGGCTGCGGTCTGCCAGTAGTTCGTGGAGGAGGTTGGTGATCAGGCTGGCAGTGGTGTCCGTGGCGGCCAGGATCAGCTGGAGGGTGTGCATGACGGCCTCGGCCGGAGTGAGCGGTGGCTCGCCGTCAGCGGGGTGCGCGAGACCGTCCAGGACGCCCTTCCCGGTGGCCGGGGCGGCAGCCCGGGCGGCGAACTGCTCTCCGAGATAGCGGGTGAGTGCCACGAACTCCGGCATGTCGATCGGCACCTGCGGGAGGATGTCGTCGATCGCGTCGGCCCACCGGTGCAGGCGGTCCCAGTCTTCCTCCGGCAGACCGAGGAAGGCATACATCACCCGGGTCGGTACCCGACGGGCCAGGTCGTGGTAGATCTCGGCCTTCTGGCCGGGCTGCCACGCGTCGAGGATGTCGGTCACGATGTCGCGGACACGTGGTTCCTGCTTGCGGAGCACGGCGGGAGCGAACCAGCGCCTGAGACGAGCGCGCAGTGCCGTGTGGTCGGGCGGGTCCAACATGGTGATTATTGCCGCTGGCAGGTCGGCTGTCGTGCCACCGCTTTCCAGGGCGAAGTTGTCGACGGACGAGTACGCCTCATGGGCGGTGAGGACGTCCCGTACGTCGTCGTGGCGGGCGAGAAAGTGCACGCCGGGGCGCGGCTGGGACACCGGGCAGCGGTCGCGGGCCTCGGCGAGCCGGGCCGCGGGATCGGCGTTGTGGGCGGGGTCGAGCGGATCGTAGGGGGCGAGGTGCGGGAGAGTCATGGGCACGTCCTCATGTAGGGGTTGTCGTACAGGCAGGGGCAGGGGCAGGGGCAGGGGCTGGGGTCGGCGCTGCAGCTCCGAGGCGCTTGAGTTTGATGACGGGAAGCCGATGATTGACCGCCACGGCGGTTGCCGTACCCCCGTCGTGACGCCATCTCAGCAGCGCACTGCGGTCGTCCACCGATCCGGCGAGGACTTCGGGGGCTCCGGTGAGGGGGAGTTCGCCGCTGATCTTGATATCGAGTCCGCACTGCTCGGTCCAGAAATAGGGATCGGGCCGGTAGGGCTGCGCAGACTCCCCGTGCAGCAGGCTCGCCGCGGCTGCCCTTCCCTGCTCGACCGCGCTGGTCCAGTGGGGAGTCCGGCGCCCCTGGCGTGATACGACGTCTCCGGCGGCGACGATGCCGGGAGCGACGCGGCAGCAGGCGTCGGTGACGATGCCGTCGCCGGCGTCCAGGGCCAGGCCGGAGTCCCTGAGCCATTCGGTGTTGGGTACGTCGCCCGCCGCGCAGACGATCACGTCGGCCTCCAGGACCGACTCCCCGCAGCGCACGCGGTGTTCGTCCAGTACGTCGACGCCGTCCGGCGCGACCCGGACCCGGATGCCGAGGTCACGGGCGGCCGCGACAGCGAGATCGGCCAGCCACGGCCCGAGCAGCCTGAGCAGCGGCGGTACGAGGTCGACGACGGTGACCTCCAGGCCGAGGGCGCGGCAGGTGCTGGCGACCTCCATGCCGAGGAAGCCGCCGCCCAGCACGATCGTGCTGCGGGCCGTGGTCAGCCTGGCGGCGAGGGCCGAGGCGTCATCCAGAGTGCGCAGTACCAGGTCGCTGTCGCCGGTGAGGCGGCGTGCCCGGGCGCCGGTGGCGAGCACCAGCCCGTCGTACGGTATGCCGGTGCCGTCGGCCGTTGTCACCAGACGGCCGTGCATGTCGAGCCGCGCGGCCCGTGCTCCGGTGTGGAACTCGATGTCCCCGCTCGGCGGCGGCAGTTGGGCCGACTCCGCCGACTCCCGGCCTGCCAGCACGCCTTTCGAGAGTGGAACGCGCGAGTAGGGCGGATGCGGCTCCTCGGAGAGCACGGTCACCTGGCCGTCGTAGCCCTCGGTACGCAGGCTCTGCGCCGCCGTGACCGCGGCGATGGACCCACCGACCACGACGATCCGTTTCACGGCTGCACCTGCAACGCCGCGACGGGACATACCCGAACGGCGGCCGCGACGACAGTCTCGTGCTCCGCGTCCACCTCCTCACGCGTCAGGTGCAACTCGCCCTCGTCGTCGAGCCGGAACACCTCGGGCGCGGTCTGTTCGCACAACCCGTGGCCCTCGCAGCGGTCGAAGTCGACCACGATCCGGGTCATCTCACTGTCCTTCCATGCGTACGGTGACGGAAAGCGAAGTCGCGGCGGTCGCACCGCCGGTCTGGTTCCAGGCCTGCCGGCTTCCGCTGAGCCCGTTGACCGAGCCGTCCATCACGTCGCCGTCGCGCAGCAGTCGGCCCGAGTGGATGCCGTTGCCGACCGGGCTGCCGGTGAGGATCAGGTCGCCGGGAAGCAGTTGGGCGTTCTATATGTCCTCCCGAATGCGGTGCCACTAATTTGGCCCGCAACTTATGATCTGGGAAATCGATTCCCTGGATATCTGAATCCAAATGAGAAATACCCGCACGCTCTGCCCCGGCACTGGGACGCTTCGTGAATCTGGCAAGCCTCGACCTCAACCTCGTCGTCGCCCTGCGCGATCTCCTGGAGGAGCGCAACGTCACCAATGCCGGCCGCGCATCGGGCTCAGTCGGCCCGCCATGAGCGCCGCCCTGGCACGGCTGCGCCGCCACTTCGACGACGACCTGCTCTCCCGGGCCGGCGGACGCTACGAACTGACCGCCCTCGGCATGGCCCTCCTCGACCGCACCGCCTGCGGCCTAATGGAGCGTGTCTTCACCAGCCAGGCCGATTTCGACCCCCACCCGCGAGGAACATGAGTTGGCGATGGCCGCCGTGATCCGGTGCCCGTGTTCGGCCGCGCCCTGACGGTCCTCGCGCAGGACCACGGTCCGGCCGTCGGAGCCGAGCCTGCTGTAGCTGCCCGCTGCGTAGCGGCCGGTGAGATCGCCGAGCAGGACAAGGTCAGCCGCGGCTCGGGGCAGCCGGTGAAGGCCCAGTCGCTCGCTCGGGTGAATTGGACGTCGGGGTGAGTCCGTCTGCTGGGTGTGGTGTGGCACTGTGGGGTCGTCTCGCAAGGACGTGGACGCCACCCAGGCCCGCTAAAACCACGGGTGGTGTCCGGAACCGACCTCCAATCGGTGCCAGGCGAAGCCTCCAGGATGGCTGTCCTGGAGGCCTTCGTATGCCTGGCTCCTCAGCGGAGGCAGACGTCCCCATCGCGGCTCGACCGAGATCGATTCCGAGCGCCGCCAGAGGAGTCCTGACCCGCTCGACACCGCCTCGACCTCGGCCGACTCGGAGCCAAACAGAGGGCGATTGCCTCTGACTGGCTCCGAGCAGCTCGGGTCGAATCGGGGTCGAATCAGAGCGGTTTCCTCTGACTGCCTCCGATCGCCTCTGCAACCCGTCCTAGCAGGTCACAGCCGGTCCGATCCCGGAAACCCGCAGGTCAGAAAGGTGCTCCAGGAATACCCGGCGTATAGCCCGACTCGTCTGCTGAACCCGCTCTGACCATGGATTTCTCCCTGATCAGTGCGGGTTTTTCTGTGCACCAGTGCGTTGGTCGCGGTCACAATCCGCGACCAAGGGTCGTCATGTGGCTGGCGGCTCGGCCAGCAGAACGACCCGGTCGGCCGCCACAGTGAAACCCGAGCACCGGATGCCCGTAACCGCCCTCCGGGTCCATGAACACCGGCCTGCCCAGGCGCTGCCCGATCGCCCGCAGAAAGCTGCAGAGCACATCGAGTCGCTCCTGCCCCTGCAATTCCCGCAGATCGATATCAAAGTCGACCTCCTCCGCCGCAAGGAAGCGGAAGATCGCCAGCACGTCAGATGTCGGCCAGACCCGCAGTTCCGGACACTCGACATCATCAGGACGGGACAACACCGCCTCCGCCCGCGGCACCGGCATCACCACATCACCCTCGGAATACCGGGACCTCCACCCGCTCGCGTCGATGAGGTCAAGGACCGCCTGCCAGTCCGCCACAGAGGCATCGGGGACGCGCACATCCGGCAGCGATCCCATTACCTCAGGATCAAAGAAGTACTTGACGTCATCCCACACCAGATCGGGCACGCCGCCATGCTCCCTGACAGGGATTCCCCACGCAGCCCGATTTTCCCGACTACCCAGGGCACCGGAGGGCGTTCGGCGGGCGCCGGGCCCGCAGTCGTCTGTGACCCGGGCCTGTCGTCAGGCTGCGGTGACCTGCTGGGCGAGCAGGAGTGCCAGGGGGCCGCCCTGGAGCAGGAAGCGTCCCTGGGTGGCGGCCTGGATCGCGTCGGCCATCGGCCACCACATCAGCTTGAAGTCCGCTTCGCTCGGCGTGAGTTGCTGCGGGCCGCAGGTGAGACCTTCGGCCAGGAAGAGGTGGATGCGGGCGGTGGAGTTCAGGGTGATGGCGTACGAGCCGAGAGGGCGCCAGGTTTGGGCGGTGACGCCGGCTTCCTCGCGTAGCTCGCGACGCGCGCACTCTTCCGGTGTCTCGTCATCTTCGCGGCGCCCTCCGGGCAGGAACGCGTACTCGCCGCCGTGCTTGGGGAATTGGGCGGTCAGGACGGCGATGGTGCTGTCCGTGTCTCGGGCCACGATGACGGAGGCGTCGCACATCGCCCCTCGCTGGGATGTGTCGCTCATGGCCCGGGAGCGTAGCTCCTACGGGGCGAGCATGGCGGCGAACGGCACGTTCAGCACGGTGGGGTGGGCAATGCCACGACCGTGGTAGCCGTCCTCGCCGAAGGCGTCGCCGTGGTCGGCGCACATGATGATCAGCCATCTCTTCTTGCCGGTGAGTCCTTCGACCAGGCGGCCGAGGTGTTCGTCCGTGTAGGCGAGCGCGGCGGCCTGGGAGTGCCATGAGTCGTTGCTGTCGCCGGTGTAGTGGCCGTGGGGGACGTGGGTGGCGGAGACGTTGACGAACAGGAAGAGCGGGCGGTCGGCGTACTGTTCGGCGACGGTCAGGGCGTGGTCGACCTGGTGGCGTGTGGAGTCGGGCTCTGGGGAGCAGAACTCCGGCCGCCAGTGGTCCTCGTGGAACATGTCGGGCAGCACCGACCCAAGCGGTGTCTCCCGCGAGAAGTAGGTCACGCCGCCGATGCACACGGTGCGGTAGCCGTGCTGGGCGAGCCCGGTGAGGAGGCTCGGCGCGTCGAAGACGAACGTGCCCGTATCGATGGCTTTGAAGGCTGGCGGGCGGCACTCCCACAGCCTGGGCGGCTGCACGGGCTGGGGCAGCTTGGGCAGGAAGCCGGAGAAGAACGCGATGTGCGCGGGGAGGGTGAAGGTGCCGGGGGTGCGGCGTTCCTCCCACACCCCGCCCGGCAGGATCTTCGCCAGACGCGGGGTCTGACCGGCATGCAGGGCCGCTCGGGCGACGTCGTAGCGCAGGGAATCGAGGGTGACGAACAGGATGCTGGTGCCGCTGGTGATGACCTCGGCCGCGTCGATCACCGTGCCTCCACCAGGTCGCGGCGCTCGGTGATGTAGCCCTTGGCGTGGTCGTTGACCGGGATAGGAACCCGGTCGGAGGCGATCATCTCTCGCAGTCTGGCCAGACCGGTGTCCTCGGTGACGGGCTGGCCGTCCGCGTCGTAGAGGCAGATGGTGATGGTCAGCCGCTCGCCGTCGCCGGTCGTGGTCAGCCATGCGCCGGGGACGGAGCCGAGTGCCTTCATGGCGTGCAGGAGCTGGGCTTCGTCGGCTGTGCCGAGGCTGGAGACCTGGCAGCCGAGGTGCTGGGCGTTGATGGCCCCGCGGCAGAATCGCCGGTGGAACTCGGCCGTGGTGGGGTGCCCGTCGTGGGCCACGGCCATCTGCCGGGCCTTGCTCATCACGACGAAGCAGGCGGCGACCCACCAGGCCACGCCCTCGTGGATCTCGTCCGGGAACGCTCCGGCGATGCGGCCGTCACGGATGACGGTGTCGGTGGCGATCGCATTGAGCACGCCTGACCTCCAGGTGCTTGATGATGATGTCGGCCAGGTCGTCCGGGCTCCGGCCGTCGGTAGGCAGCGTGATGGCGCTGGGGTCCTCGTCGGCGACGGCCCGGAAGTTCTCCCGGAGCCGGGCCAGACGTCCGGGGACGCTGAACAGGTCGGTGTCGTCCTGCTTCACGTCTGTTTTGGTCCCCATCCGCTCCTTCAGCGAGTTGTCGGAGCTGAGGAGGTAGAAGGTGGCGTCCGGCTCCACCAGGTAGGGCCCGAACGGAGAGATCAGCTCCTTCACCTGGTCCAGGCCGACGCCGTTGACGGCGGCGTGACAGGCCATGACCGAGGAGGCGTACCGGTCCGCGACCACCGGCCCCACAGCGAGGTATTGCCGTATGGCGTCGGAGGCGTTCAGGAGACCGGAGAGGTAGAAGGCGAACTGCGGCAGCGGCCGCATCTCCTGGTTGACCACGTTGGACCAGCCGGTGTGCGGATCGGTGAGGGTGTGGATCGCTGTGGCGCCGAGCTGCTTGGCCAGTAGGCGGCTGATGGTGGACTTCCCGACGCCTGAGACGCCTTCCAGGACCACGAACGGCCCATGACGTTCGTAAGCCTCGGGCGTGTACGGAGCGCGCAGAGGGCTCATAGCGTGCCCTCGGTGAAGGCGGAGACGTGCTGGGCCACGGCCGCGGGGACCTGCTCGGGCTGATCCAGCAGTGACCGGATGTCCAGGCGCAGGTCGTCGCGCAGAAGGCAGGGCTGGACTCCGCCGGCGTGGTCCATACGCAGGGCCCAAAAGCCCTCCACGCACTTGGCCTTCACCGGGCAGGCGCCGCACTGGCCGACGTGGTGGCGACCCAGTTCGCGGTGGATGACGTCGATCTCGATGCCGTCGATGCGGAAGATCCGCCGTCCCTGGCCGACGCCGGAGATCTCTACTTCCTCCTCGCTGGTCAGCGTGCGCAGGTGGTTGATGAGGCCTTGGGCCCCGATGGCCGAGGACTTCCGAGCGGTGTTGAAGTCGGTATCGACCAGTTCGATGAACTGCACGGGCAGCCTGCGTTCGAGGGCGAAGGCGAGGATGTCGCGCAGCTCGTGTTCGTTCTCGCGCTGGATGAGGGTGTTGAGCTCCACTCGCTCGAACATCTCGTGAGCGGCCTCGATGCCGTCCAGGACGGCCGCGACGCTGTAGCGGGTCTGGGCGATGGACCGGAAGGACTCGTCGGAGAAGTAGTGCAGGGAGACCTTCACTTTGTCCAGGCCAGTCGTGGCGAGCCAGTCCTGATGCGTGCGCACCAGCAGCCCGTTCGTGATCAGCGTGTAGGACACGTCCGGACCGCGAACGGGGAGCTGGGTGAGGACCGGCTGCGCCAGCTTCGATGCCAGCGGTTCGCCGCCGGTGAAGTACACCCGCTTCAATCCGGCACCGATCAGCTCACGCAGCACGTTCACGTAGTCGTCGGCGGTCAGTTCGCGGGCGCGGGGCTTGGCGTCGCGATGCAGGTATGTGAAGGGCGGCGGGACGTCGCCCTCGTTGTGGCAGAACCAGCACTTCACGTTGCAGACGGGTGTCAGCGAGACCCTGAGCTGTCCGCGTAGAGCGGCGAAGTTCCGCAGTGCGGTCCAGTCCAAGGCGGCAATCGGGAGCGGAACGGTCATGACCTGGTACTCCTTACGAAGCGTGCAGTTGTGGTTCGGCGGCTGGCCGCCTCTGGTGGCGGTAATGGGGAGGGCTCGGCGGTCAGGTGCGCCCACACGCGTTTCCCGCCGTGCACCACTTCGGCCCCCCAGTCGTCGGCAACGGCTTCGACCAGTCGCAGGCCCCGCCCGTGCTCGGCGTAACCGTTCGGCGTCGCGGCCGTGGGCCGTACGCGGGACGTGTCGGTGACGGTGATCCGCGCTGAGTGCGGGCCGGTCCGGGTGACCGACGCGCCGATCGTGGTGGCGTCGGTGTGCTTCAGGGCGTTGGTGACCAACTCGCTGACGACCAGTCCGGCCACATCCACCAGACGGGACAAACCCCAGGCCTCCAGAGCGCGGGTGACGTCATGGCGTGCGTGAGGAACGGACTCTTCTTTTGCCGGGTAGCGCTCGTGGTAGCGCTGCGGCCCTACGGGTGCTGCGGTCACGGTCATCGCACCGCCCTACCTTTTGCCTGGCTCTGGGGCGCGGAGCGAAATCGTGAGGGCGCGAGGGGGCATGAACAAGTCCCTTTCGGTGGTGCGGTCGTGAGGAGCGCACATCGGCTGTGACAACGAGACAACTCCCGTGTGCAAAGCGTCACCGGACTTCTCGCCGGACTTCCGGCGGACTTTTTTCGAGGCGCCGGACTTTTCCCCTTCGGAGAGACGGCTACCGTCAGCAGGGCAGACACCTTCGGCTACGGGGAGGCACGAGGTGGACGAGACGCTGACGCCGTTCGCGCGCGCATGCATCGAGCGCGGATGGAGCAAGCCGTCAGAGTTCATCCCGGCCTTCGACGCGACCGCCGAACTGGTCGGGGAACAAGTCAGTGTGACCGATCGTCAGTTCAGACGGTGGCGCCAGCCACAGCCGCCCAAGCCGCATCCCCCGGCCTGGCGGGTGCTGCACGCGATGTTCGGTACGGACCCTGTCGACCTCGGCTTCCCGGGGCCGGGTCCCAGCACGACGGCGGGCGCGCTGCGCGCGTGGCCGGAAGAGGTGAGCGTGGACCGCAGGACCTTCTTCGCCGATTCTCTCGGCCTCGCCGCCGGACTGCCGGGTGTGGGATCACGGGAGAGGGCCGGGATACCGGAAGCCGTCGGCACCGCTCATCTCCTCGAACTCCGCGAGGGCCTGCGGTCCCTGTACACCCTGGACGACGCGTACGGCGGCGGCGACGTCCGCTCTCTCGCCGTCCGGCACCTGCGGCGTGTCCGCCGCATCATCAACACGAGCAGCTTCCCTGACACCATCGGCCGACAGCTCCAACTGCTGGTGGGGGAGACGGCCGAGCACTGTGCCTGGCTCTACTACGACGCCGACGACCAGGACAAGGCCCGCGGCTACTGGGGCGAGGCGCTGACTACGGCGACCATGCTGCACGACGCCGGGCTCCAGGTACTGGTCTTGGTCTCGCTGAGCATGCAAGCCAGCTACGAAGGCCGGCCCCGCGACGGCTACGACCTCGCTCGCGCCGCCCACCAACTCGCCGTCCCCTTCGGCTCTCCCGTGCTGCTGTCGCTGATCGCCTCCCGCGAGGCCCGCGCCTTGTCCCTGATGAAGGACCAGAGCAGCGCTCGCAAGAGGCTCGCCGAGTCCATGGGCATGGTCGAACGCTCCGAACGCGGACGGCCCGCACCGGACTGGGTCGCGTTCCACGGGCACGCCGAACTGGACTACGCCCAAGGCCTTCTCTACTCCGAGACCGGGCATCACAAGGCCGCGGTGCCCTTCCTGCGGGCAGCGCTCGCCCACCAGGACCGGTCGTACGGACGTAACAGGGCCTTGTACCGCATGACCTTGGCCCGAGGCCTCGTGCAGGCCGGCGAGGTCGACGAAGGAGCTGCCGAAGCCGTCGGCAGCCTCACTCACCTCGAAGAGGTCGAGTCCGGCCGCGTGACTCGCCGCCTCACGGAAGTACGCGACCTGCTGTGCACCATCGGCGCGACCAGCGCCCGCGACGCAGCCGAGCACCTGACCGAGTACACGCAGCAGAAGGGAACCGCCTGATGGCCGAGGTGACGTACGAGCGGCATGACGGGCCGAAAGCGGTCGCGCAACTCGACGCCTTCCTCCCCGCGTACGAAGAGGTCTACGTCGAACCGCCATACCGCGAAGGCCCCCGCGACGTCGCCGAGTTCATCGACCACTACCAGGCCCAGACCCAGCGGCCCGGCTTCCGCCTCGTTCTCGCCCGCGACGGCGGAGAAGTCGTGGGATTCACCTTCGGCTACCACCTTGCCCCCGATACGCGCTGGTGGAAGAACCTCCAGGACGTCGAACTCCCGGACGACTTCACCCGCGAGACCGGTGAGCGGACCTTCGTCATCATCGAACTCGCGGTACGCAGGCCGTGGCGCCGCCGGGGCATCGCTGCCGCGCTCCACGCGCGGCTTCTTGAGGGTCTGAACGCAGAGCGGGTCACGTTGACGATGCGACCCGAACCCGAGGCGGCCCCCGCGCAAGCCGCCTACGCGGCGTGGGGGTACCGGAAGGTCGGACTCTCCCACCCGTGGGAGGACGCGCCGTATTACGACTGCATGGTCCGCGAGCTTCTCTGAAGCGGGATTGGGGGCTTGCGGCGGGGCCGTTCGACGACCCTCGGGCCGGACGGCGGCCGGTCCGGCACAAGTCATAGCTCTCCGGCGATGACACCTGCCCGGAAGGCGGCCCACTCGGTGGCCGTGAAGCGGAGCGGTTCTCGCCTGGGGTTCTTGGAATCGCGGACCGCCCTTGCGCCGCCGGGAAGTTCGGCGACCTCGACGCAGTCATGTTCCGCGCCGCTGGCGGACGCCTTGCGCCATATCGCCCCGGTGAGGTCGCATGCGTACAGGTCAGCCTTGGGGTCGTTCACTTCCGGTGGCCCTCTTCCAACTCGGCGATTCTCGCGAGCGAGTCCTCCACGGAAAGCGCGGTCGCGCGGATGCGTTCGAAGGCTTTGGCGAAGGGCGTCGCGTCGTCGCCCTCAACGTACGTCGCGCCGCTGAGGTTTTCCAAGAGCACTACTGATGGCATGGGTTGGGGAAATCCGGTCAGGGTGAAACCTCCCACCACACCGGGGTGCGCCGTAGAGTCCAGCGGCATCAACTGCACGGTGACGTTCGGCATTTCCGAAACGTCGAGCAGCCGTTGTAGCTGCTCGCGCATGGTCGTTGGACGCACTGCGAAGCGCTGGTGCAGCGCTGCCTCGTGAACGATGGCCCACAACTCCGGCGCTGAGCCTGGGCGGGAGAGCACGGACTGCCGGGCCATCCGTACCTCCGTCAGGGCGGCCACCTCTTCCGGCGTGCGCGAGGTTGTCACGCCGGTGATCGTCTCCCGTGCGTAGGCGGCTGTCTGCAAGAGGCCGGGCACGACCAGCGGGGACCACGAGCAGATCGTCTCCGCGTCCGTTTCGAGGGAGATGTAGTCGGCGTAGGTGGGCGAGACGATTGCGCTGTACGTCTGCCACCAGCCCTTCTTCCCGGCGTCGCGCGCCAGGGCGCCAAGAGCGTCCCTCACCCTGATGTCCTCTACGCCGTAGACCGTCAGCAGAGAACCCACATCCGCAGGCCTGATCGATTGGGTGGCGCTCTCGATCTTCGAGAGCTTCGGTCCCCTCCAGCCCATTGCTCCGGCAGCGGCCTCAAGAGTCATCCCTGCTTCATTGCGAAGGCGACGCAGGCTCGCGCCCAGGCGACGGCGTCGAACGGTAGGTACGAGTGGCGAGTTGGGCATGTGCGGAGTCTGGCAACGCCGGCGCGTGGATCGCACACCGACGCGAGAACTTCACTCAATCGGGTTGGAAGTTTTCTACCTGAGGGAGAAAATCCCGGGTTTGGTCGAAGCTGGAGCAGTTCCAGTCGACGACCAAGGAGGCCAACGACATGCACCCCACCGCACCCCTCACTCCGCACCCTGCGTTCCTCGACACGAACGTGCCTGCCACGCGAATCACACCCGGCTTCTACCTCCGGCACCGCCCCCACGGCTTCGCAGTACACCTCTGTGCCTCATCACAAAACCTGTGTGCTGTACGGCAATTGGCCCGTGCCGACCTGCTGGCGCAGGGCATCGAAGCCGACGCCGTCGACTCCACGCAGCTTGTCCTCTCCGAGCTGGTGGGCAACTCGGTGCGCGCCTACGGCGACTGTGTGCCGCTCGTGGTCGAGGTGTACGTGATGTCGCACGGCGTCGCGGTAAACGTCCACGACCCGGACCCCAGCACTCTGCCGAGGCGCCGGGCGACGCCGCTCGACAGTGCGGAGGCCGAGGCCGGGCGGGGGCTGGGGTTGGTCGATCTGCTCGCACCGGGGTGGCGCGTACGACGGTCCTCCATCGGGAAGCAAGTGCGCTGCCGGGTGCCTGCCGAGCCGGGGTGGGGCTGAAGCGGGCCCGTCTCCGGGGCGTTCGACGGCGTGGTCCGGAAGCGCACCGCTCCTTGAGGGCGGCATTGACACCGGACAGCGTCCCGGGCGGCCGGCGCTCACGGGTGCGGATGAGGACGGGTGCGGCTGGCGGCTGGTCCTCGTATCGGGCTGGCCACGCGCTGGGACTGGCACCCGCGCCCGGACGAGCCGGGCAAGACGGTCTGGGCGGAGTACACACTTCCGGCTTCGCCCAGCCCCTGGTCCGTCGGGTGCGGCGCCTACCTCAAGGGATTCGGTGAGTGACGCCACCTGGCGCAACCTTGCCATCGAAGCCCTCCGCGCGGCCGGGGTGAAGAACATCGCGGCCGGCTTCCGTCGCAACCCCCACTACCCTCGCCGCCCCCTCGCACTCCTGCTCGGCCTCGGTTGATAACGAACCGGGCGTCGTGAAACTGCGCCCAAAGCCCTGCCTGTCCCCCTGGTGAGCCACACGCAAGTGCGCGCCAGGGAGTGACGATTTCTCGCCTTGCTTTCCATAGCGTTCTGGTCGTGGCCGCAGAGCCCCGAAATACACACCGCTTTGAAATACACACCGCTTTGAAATGCACGCCGCGTTTGAAGTGTGCACCGCTTTATGGAGGCAATGGATGAACCGCAGGGTCAAGGCAACCGCCATCGCCGCACTCTCCTCCGTCGTGGTCGGCGCCGCGCTCATCGCCTGCGACGGACCCGTGTCGACCGCGGAGAAGACCGCCGGCAAGGTCACCGAGGAGACCGTGGAGAAGAACCTCGGGGACGAATACCGGGACGGGGACCAGTTCTCCGGCACCAAGAAGATCCGGGTCGGAAAGCACTTCGTGAACGTCTCCTGCTCGGGCGACGCGACGGAGGGCAAGCCTCTCGTCATGCTGATGGCCGGCGGCGGTGACGGACTGGACACCATGGCCGACCTGCAGAAGACACTGAGTGAGAGGTCCCGGGTCTGCTCCTACGACCGGCTCGGCGAGGGCAAGAGCGACCAGCCGAACGGCCCCCAGACCATCGACGACAGCGCCAAGATCCTCACCGGCGTGCTCGACCGCCTCGCCGGTGACCGCTCCGTTGTCCTGGCCGGCCACTCGCTGGGCGGGTACATCGCCGCCCGGTACGCCCCCGACCACCCGGACCGGATCAAGGGACTGGTGCTCATGGACGCCACCATCCCCGCCCTGACCGCCGGCATTTCGAAGGCGATCCCCGAGTCGGCCACCGGCATGGCGGCCGAGCTGCGCGACCAGACCATGGCGGTCAACGAGGGCCAGAACCCGGAGCAGTTCATCATCGCCGACACGCAGGTCCGCTCCGCCGGGAAGATCCCGGTGCAGATCATCAAGCACGAGTCCCAGTACGCCGAGGTCCCCGAGTACGGGCCCGCGCTGGAAGAGATGTGGTCCAAGGGCCAGCAGCAGTGGCGCGCGCTGTCCTCCCGCAGCACGCTCAGCACCGCCGCGGGAACCGGCCACTACATCCACGTCGACCGCCCCGACATCGCCGTCAAGGCCATCCAGCGCGTCACCGCACAGGCGGCACAGGCCGCACAGGCCGCCGGGAACAACCGCTAGCCGGTGCCCGTCCCCCACGGGAGCTACGCCCAAGTGCGCTCTGCGTGGTGACGATCCCGGACCACGAAATCCCTAGCGTTTGTCCTGGCCGCGGCGCGCACGCCGACGTGCTTTTTCCGAAGGAATTCAAAGGAATTCAGAGGGGTTCTCATGAGGTTCGTCTGGCAGCTTCTGGCCGTCGTGGCAATTTCGATCGCAGGCGGTCAGGGCCTTGCCGCGGTGGACGGAAAACCGTGGCTCCAACTGGTCGTCGGCAGCCTGGCCGCCGTACTCGCGATATTCGTCTACGGCTGGGTGGTGCGGCGGACCGAGCACCGCCCGTCCACGGAAGTCGGACTGGAGGGCGCCGCCCCCGCGGTCGGCCGGGGCCTGCTGATCGGTGCCGCGATGTTCTCGGCCGTCATCGTGAACCTCTTCTCCTCCGGGCAGTACGAGGTCGACGGCCTCGGATCGCCGACGGGCGCGGTGGGACTGTTCGGCTTCATGGCCGCTGCCGCCGTGACGGAGGAAGTCCTCTACCGGGGTGTGCTGTTCCGCATCGTCGAGGAACGCACCGGCACCTGGATCGCGCTGATCCTCACCGGCCTGCTCTTCGGCGCGTCGCACCTGCTCAACCCGAACGCGAGCCTCTGGGGCGCCTTCGCCATCGCGATCGAGGCCGGCGGCATGCTCACCGCCGCGTATGTCGCCACCCGTAGGCTGTGGGTGCCGATCGGCGTGCACTTCGGCTGGAACTTCGCCGCGTCCGGCATCTTCAGCACCGAGGTCTCCGGCAACGACACCCCGCAGGGCCTGCTGAACTCCTCGATGTCGGGCCCGGAACTGCTCACCGGCGGCGACTTCGGCCCGGAGGGCAGTGTGTACGCGATCCTGTTCGGCGTGCTCGTGACGATCGCGTTCATGTGGCTGGCCCACCGGCGCGGCCACGTGGTGCCCCGCCGACGCGCCGACCGGAACGACGCCACCACTAGGCTCGTCCGGTGATCGCCCTTCGGAGAGCCCTCCTCCGCATCCGGCTCCGCCGGACCCCGGGCCAGTGGCTCCAGTTCGACGTGACGGCCTGGTACCTCGTCCTCGGCCCGCTGCTGCTGGCCGCGTCGTTCCTCCCCTCGCTGCAGAACCACGGCACACAACTCGGCGGCGTCCCGAACCGGCCCTTCGACACACTGGCCGTGGTGGTCATCGCCCTGGAGAGCCTCCCGCTGATGATGTGCCGCCGGTGGCCGGTGGCCGGCGTGGCACTGGTGTCGGTGGGCTTCGCCCTGGACCAACTGCTCGGCTACCACTCGCTGGCCGGTACGGCGCTGGCCCTCGCGCTGCTCGGCGCCGGGTCCCGGGTGGAACAGCACCGCCGCGCCACCGCCCTCGTCCTCTCCGTGGCGTATGTACCGCTGGCCGTCGTCCTCTCCCGGCACGGCTCGGGCGAGTCGACGAGCGGGTTCGTGATGTTCTACGTGGCGACGGCCCTGGTCTGGGGCATGGGGGCGTGGCTGCGCGCCGCCCGCATCGCGGAAGTCGAACGCCGGCGCCGCGTCGCCGAGGAGACCCGCACCGCCGAACGCACCCGCATTGCCCGCGAGTTGCACGACGTGGTGACCCACCATGTGACGGCGATGGTCGTGCAGACCGAGGCGGCCCGCTATCTGACCTCCGCTCCCGAGCGCCTCGAACAAGCCCTGACCACCGTCTCGGAAACCGGCCGGCAGGCCATCGGCGACCTGCGGCACCTGCTCGATCTGCTCAACCCCGACCACAGCCCGCAGCCGACCGAGCACATGACCGCGCATGCAGGCACCCTCGGCACCCTGGTGGAACAGACGCGCAGGGCGGGCCAGCCGGTGGAGTTCACCGAGGAGGGCACCCCGCCGGAGTCCACCGGCAGCGCCCACCTGGTGGCCTACCGGGTGGTGCAGGAGGCCCTGACGAACGCCCTCAAGTACGCCCAGGGCATTCGCACTTCGGTTATGGTGCGCCACGGCGACAAGGAGATAACCGTGGAAGTCACTACGGAGGCATCCGGCTCGCGGGCGACATCCCTCGGCGGCAGCGGACGTGGCCTGGCCGGGCTGCGGGAGCGGGTCGACGTCCTGGGTGGCGAGTTCAGCGCGGGCAGGCGCACGGGCGGCGGGTTCGTGGTGCGGGCGCGCATCCCCGCCAAGGGCCCGTCGTGACAGCGCCGATCCGGGTCGTGGTCTGCGACGACCAGCTGCTGATCCGCACAGGGCTGGTGACGATCATCGACGCCCAGCCCGACATGGAGGTGGCCGGCGAGTGCGGCGACGGACAGGCCGCCGTCGACCTCGTCGGCCGGCTGCGTCCGGACGTCGTCGTGATGGACATCCGTATGCCGGGACTCGACGGCATCGGGGCCACCCGGCTGCTGGCCGGGTCCGGGGTGCCGCACCCCGCCAAGGTGCTCGTGGTGACGACGTTCAACCTCGACGAGTACGTCTACGAGGCGCTGCGCGCCGGGGCCAGCGGGTTCCTGCTCAAGGACGCGCCGCCGGACCGGCTGCTGCACGGCATCCGCACCGTGGCCGTGGGCGCCGCCCTGCTGGACCCCGAGGTGACACGTCAACTGGTGGGCAAGTACGCCGCCCGTATCCGTCCCGCCGAGGACGGCGCGGCCCAGGACATTCCGCTGACCCCCCGCGAACTGGAGGTCCTGCGCCTGATCGCGGACGGCCTGTCCAACAGCGAGATCGCCGCGGCCTTGCTGATCAGCCGGGAGACCGTCAAGACGTTCGTCTCCCGCATCCTCACCAAGCTCGGCCTCCGCGACCGCGTCCAGGCCGTCGTCTACGCCTACCGGCACGGGCTGGTGACCTGACGACCGGCGGTCGATGACCGGCGTTCGGGGCGGCATACGGCCGGGGCGCCTTCGTTCTGCGAGCCGCTGGTGCGCGGGTGGTTCACGGGCATGGCCTGCCCCTCGCCATGGCCGTCGGCCGATCGGTGTCCGATCAGCTCCCTCGCGAACCGAACCCCCGTCGGCCACACTGACTCCATGGAATACGTCGGCCGGGTGCCCGCCCCGCCGCTCCACCGGTACATCGACGACATCTACTGCCTGACCGGGGCGCCGCGGCACCGTCGGATGAATGTCCCTCCGATGCCCTCGGCGCATCTGTTCATCAACCTGGGCGGGCCCGCTCGCCTGTGGGATTCCGACCCCTCGGTGCCGTCGGCAGTGTTCGCCGATGGGTGGTTCATGGGGGTATGGACCAGGCGTTTCCTCGTCGAGTACCCCACGTGGGTGCGGCTCGTCGGGGTGCACTTCAAGCCTTGGGGGATGTCGCCGTTCGTGGATGTGCCGGCGAGTGAGCTGCGGGATCGGTGGGTGCCGGTGGATGCCGTATGGCAGCGGTCTGTGGACCGGATTCGCAATCAGGTCGGTGACCTCGCATCCGCCACCGAGACCCTGCGGGTCGTGGAGGCGGAGCTGCGGGCGCGGCTTGCCGAGGCGCCGTCGCGTGGTCTCGGGCTGGTTCTGCATACGGGCCGGCGTTTGGAGGCGTCCTACGGGACGGTTCCGGTCGGGGCGCTGACCGAGGCCGCCGGGGTGAGCGGCAATCACCTGGCCACGCTGTTCAAGGCTCATGTGGGGGTCACGCCGAAGCGGGTGGCGCGGATCTACCGGTTTGCGCGGCTGATCCTGTTCGTGGATGCCCTGCGGCCGGTCGACTGGTCGGAGCTCGCGCATGCGGCGGGCTACTTCGACCGGGCCCACTTCAGCAGGGAGTTCAAGGACTTCACCGGTCACACCCCGACGGAGTACCTGGCTCTGCGGCGCCGGTTTCCCGCCGAGCCGGGGTTCCCGCCGGATGCCGGTCCGATGCCGGCTGATTGATTTTTTACATGCCCAGTCACCTCCCGGGGCGACAGGATCGGGGGCGAGCGCGCAGGGAGAGTCGACCGCGCGGGGAGAGTCGACAGGGAGAGCCGAGGAGAACCCGTGGGCACAGTGATCATGCACAGCGTGGTGTCGGTGGACGGCTTCATCGCCGACGACAACGACGACGTCGGGCCACTCCACGATTGGTATTTCAGCGGGGACACCCCGATTACCGAAGGCGGCGACCAGCAGTACGACCATTCCGGCGTCGGAAGCGGCTTCAAGGTGTCACGTGCATCGGCGGAGTACGTCCGGCCGATGTGGGAGTCGATCGGCACGATCGTGATGGGCCGCTACTTCTTCGACCTGATGAACGGCTGGGAAGGCAACCAGCCCGCCGGCGACCACGTGGTTGTGGTGTCCCATCGGCCCAAGCCCGAGGGCTGGCACCCCGAGGCGTCGTACCACTTCGTCGACGGCGTGACGGCCGCGATCGACAAGGCCCAGGAGCTCGCCGGGGAGCGCGTGGTCGCGGTGAACGCCGGCGAAGTAGGCGGCCAGATCCTCGCGGCCGGACTCGTGGACGAGGTGGCGATGGATGTGGTGCCGGTGGTGTTCGGGTCGGGCAAACGCTACTTCGGCAGCATCGATGGGCAGCGTCTGCTCGAAGATCCCCACGTGGTCATCCAGGGCGACCGGGTGCTGCACCTGAGATTCAAGGTTCGCCGTTAGGTACGCCGCTCTGACTGACGGCCGCCCTTTCGCGACAGCGCCTCGACGTCGCGGACGGTCGGTCGGCTGCATCTAAGGATGTACGACGGTTTCCTCCGGCCGCACGACGATCGCGCTCCGAAGCGCCGAGAACCTGGAGGTATGCCCAACAGCCTCCGCGCGTCCAAGGACGACGCGTCCATCGCCCCTACCTCCGCCCCGGCCCGGCTGCCACTCCTCGACGTGCTCCGCGGCGCCGCGATTCTCGGCACGCTCATGACGAACGTGTGGATCTTTGCGGCGCCTGGCTCGGAGTGGGCGTTCTTGCAGGGCGTGCCCATGCCGGATCCGGTTGATGAGCCTGTCGAGGCGCTCTTCCGGTTTCTTGCGGACGGGAAGTTTCTGTCGTTGCTGACGATTCTGTTCGGGGTCGGGCTGGCCATCCAGTACGACTCCGCCGCCCGCCGGGGGACTCCGTGGCCGCGGGGGTATCGGCCCCGTGCGCTGTTTCTGTTCGCCGAAGGCACCCTGCACTTCGTGCTGGTCTTCGGATTCGACGTGCTGATGGGGTACGCCCTTACCGCTCTGCTGGTCGCCCGGTTGCTGGCGCGTTCCGATCGGGTTCGGCGGGTGGTGATGTGGGCGTCCGTGAGTCTGCATGTGGTGTTGATGTCGCTGATCACGCTTGCCCTGCTGGCCGATCCCTCCGAAGACTCCGGAAATGGAGACTCCGGAAATGGCGTGTCCACAGCCGCCGTCGACGTGTACGCGCACGGCAGTTGGGCCGATCAGATCTCCTTCCGGCTCGAGAATGCTCTCGCCCTTCGGATGGAGCCGGTCATCTCCTTCGGGCTGCTGGTCTTTCTGTTTCTGCTCGGGGTTCGGCTGCATCGGGCTGGTGCGTTCGCGCCGAACGACGGCGGGCGGAGGCTGCGGGCTCGGATGGCGGTGTGGGGGTTGGGGCTGGGGCTTCCGTTCAATGCGGCCTTGTGGCTGGGGGGCGAGGAGTTCTTCTTTCTCGGGCGGTATGTCGCCGCCCCGGTGGTCGCCGTCGGGTATATGGGGCTGGTCGGCGTCCTCCTGGACCGTGGGTGGTTGCCGGCCTTGCTGACCCGGGGGCTGTCCTCCGTCGGGCGTACGGCGCTGTCCTGCTACGTCCTGCAGAACCTGCTGTGCATGCTCGCCTGCTACGGGCTCGGCCTTGGGCTCGCCGAGCGGTTTGCAGACAGTGGGCCATGGTGGGTGATGGGGCTGTGGGGCGCGGTGTGTGTGCTGCTCGTCGTCGGGTCGACTCTCTGGCTGCGGAGGTTCTCCCATGGGCCGCTGGAGTCCGTACAGCGCAAGGCTCTGCGTCGTCGCTGAGCCGGTGCGGCGGGGAACGCGGCGTGCCACTGTGGCGAGCAACCTGGCCCGGGAACCTCGCGGCGGCGAAGCGGGCGGCCAATCGCGGGGCGAAGCGAGGGCGTCCCGCCGCGACCACCCCCCAATCCGCCCAGCCCGCCCCCGTACACAACCGCTTCGCTTCGGCTTACCCTGATTTTCCCGCATGGGCACACGAGGGGGACACGTGGGGTTACGGGACGTCGGGGGCTCCCTATCGCCAGGCGTTGGGGCGTGGCGGGCCCGGGTGCGAGACCGCGCGGGCGCGGGCAGCGTGGGTGCCGGGGTGCTGGTGTCGGATCGGTCCGTCCTTACCTGCGCGCATGTGGTCGAGGCGGCGCTGCGTCTGGCGGGGCCTCATACCGGGGCGGCGCCGGAGGGGCGGGTTCTGGTGGATTTCCCCGCCTCGGTGCAAGGGCGGGCCGAGGCGGTCCCCGCCCGCGTGGCCGAGGACGGTTGGCTGCGTCTGCCTCCGGCGGGTGATCTGGCGGTGCTGCGGCTGGAACGTCCTCTCCCAGGGGGTGCGGGGCTCGCTCCGCTCGGCAGGTGCGGCCCGGACATCGGCGGGACCGTCGCCGTGTACGGGCATCCGATCGGAGTGCCGGACGGAGTCTGGGCACGAGGGCAGGTGGTGGGGGCCGGTGGCACCCACCCGGGGTGGCGGCAGATCGACGGACTCGACTTCGTCGGCGTTTCCGTCACGAAGGGGTTCAGCGGGGCGGGTGTGTGGGATCTCCGGCGCGGTCTGGTCGTCGGTCTGCTTGCCGCGGTGCTCGCGGCGCGTTCGACGGAGTCCGTCCCTGCGGCGCGGGTTGCCTGGATGATTCCGCTGGACGTGCTCGACGGGACTCCGTTCGCCGTTGACGCGCGCGCCGTTGACCGCGCCGCCGCCCTACCGGCTCGCGGTGCCGAGCCCCCGCCTCCCAGTGTCCTGTGGCCCCTCGTGGATCGGTTGCTCGCGATCGAGTCGTTCAGGGTCGACGGCGGGCAGCAACTGTTGAGCCAATTGCCGTCGGAGGTCGTTTCGGGGGTTGGGCGGCAGAACAGTCCGAAGGTGCAGCTCTATCAGATCGTGCGCAGATGCGGGGAGTTCGAAGGGGGCCCGGCGGCCCTGGTGACAGCGGTGCAGTGGATGGAGGGGGACACCACCGCGGTGAACAGCTTTGTGGAAGAGGCGAGGAAGACCTGGCCGGACCGGTTGGGCAGTGATGGCTGACTCCGCGGTGCCCCGGGACTCGCAGTCCGCAGCCCGGCTGGCGGACGCTCTCATGAAGGTGTCGGCGCTGGACGACCTGGAGGTCCGCCGCATCTGCGTGGTCGACGCCATGGAGCGGTTGCGGCTGCGGCTGTCCGTGCCCGAGTTCGACGACAAGAAGATCCATATGGTGGCGATGGTGCGTGCCTTTGGATCCGTACCCGATGGCTGGCGCCATCTCGCCGAAGCCGTACAGCACTTGGCGGACTACGACCTGCCGTCCCGGCATGCCGCCGCGCTCGCCCATCCGGTCGTCGCGCCACTGCTCGCCGAGCCCCACCAGAACGAACTGAGCGAACTGTTGGCAGGGCTCGACCGCACCACCGTGCCTGAGCTCGCCGCCGTGTATCACTCGGCCGCCGGCGCCCACTTCGGCCCGCTGCCAGGCATCGTCCACACCGCGTGGGACGCCTATCAACTGCTCGCGCACACCAACCGCCCGGCCGACGGAGCCCCTCGTACTGTGCGGTTCCTCCAGGAACTCGCCGTCGTGCTCACTCCGGAGCGCGGGGACGCGATCCGGTCCTGGGTGAGTCGTCAGGTCCGCGGCAGCGTCCAGGACAACCTGGAGGCCCAGGGCATCTTGGACAAATCCCGTACTCACACGGGCAGTTGGCGTACCGAGCCCGACCATCCGGCCCATGTGCTCATCCGGCTTGCTCCGTCGACCGGTTCGCCCGATCGCGTCGACCTCACCTGCTGGGCGAACCACGGACCGGCCTGGGCGCCCCGTCGGCGCGCGGAGCGTTCCCTTCCGATGTCCGAAGTACGGCGTTGTGTGGCGACCTTGATAGACCGTGAGGAGATCCGCCTCCGCGCCCACCGGGGCAGCCTCGTACTCGAATTCATACTCCCCTTCTCTCTGGTGAACGAGCCGGTGGAGGAGTGGTCCCGGCACGGGGCCTTCGGCGAGGAGAAGGTGTGGGACAGCGAGTTCGGCGGGCCGCCGCTCGGACAGGATTACCAGGTCGTGATACGCAGCCTGGAGCGCATCGAGGCACTGCAGTTGCACCGGGTGTGGAACGAGCGCTGGGACGTGCTGGCCGCCGACGCGGGGAGCGCACGGATGCACCGTTGCGACGAGGGCGACGGAGCGCGGCACGAACACCTCTACGCGCGTCTCGTGGAGGACCCCGCGGTCGTCCTGATGACCTTGGGATCTCCGCCCGACGGACAGCACGGCAGGAGTGAGTTGCTGACGGGCTTGCAGGCGGGTCTCCCGCTGTTGATGTGGAGCAGATCGGGACCGCTGACAGAACTGGCGCGCGTCTTGGCCGAGGATGCGCTGGAGGGCGAATTGACCGACGTTCTGGGCCGGTTGACGCGCTTGCGCTCCGCTCCCGGTACGGGGGACCATGGCGGCGGGGGCTCCACCGGCCCTCGTATTGCCGTGCTATGGGACGATCCGAACAGGCTTCCGGAGGTTCCGGAGCCGATTGCTTGAGAAGCACCGAGGCGCTGCACAACCCACTAGTGTGTGGCCGACCTGAGCGCCGGTCACGGCACCATCGTGACTGGCCAGCACGACAATCGATCGACACCGGACGGGGCTCGGTCCGGCGCCGGTCGCCCAGCGAACCCGGTTCGGGTTCCGGGAGAGGGGGTGGCTATGAGCGGCGACGTCCCGCGGGAGCCGCGCGTGTCCGGCGGCGCATTGACGCCCTCGGGCGCTGACAGCGACTGGTGGATCTATCGCGGTGCGGGAGGCACGTCCTCCGCCCCGCTCGCCGACCGACTGCCCCCGCCGCCTCCGTGGCGCGACTTCGACGGCGGCCCGGTTCTTCCCGGCCCCCCGCCTCAGGACGACGCGGAGATCCGCCGCCGCCTCGGCGCACCGGACGCGATGGTGCGTACGTCGACCGACGAGGCCGACATGGTCAACGCGGCGCTGTTCTTACGTAGGCCGTTGATCGTCACCGGCCCACCCGGCATCGGCAAGTCCAGCCTCGCTCACCGTGTCAGCCGCGAACTCGGTCTCGGTCGCGTGCTCCGCTGGACGATCTCCAGCAGGTCCACTCTCAAAGAGGGGCTGTACGCCTACGACGCCATCGGGCGCGTGCAGGACGCCGCCGCCCGCGGCGCACTGCACACCCCCGCCACTACGGAGGGTCGGTTACCGGACGGTTCGGCGACGGACGGGGCTGCGCGGCCGGACGGAGCGGACGGCCTGCGGGGACTGGGCGACTTCGTTCAACTGGGCCCGCTCGGCACCGCGTTGGTCCCGCGCGAGACGCCGCGGGTGCTGCTGATCGACGAGTTCGACAAGGCCGACACCGATCTCGCCAATGATCTGCTCGGGGCGTTCGAGGACGGCGAGTTCCACATTCCCGAACTCTCCCGGGTGCGTTCGCGGATGCCGGAGGTCGAGGTGCACACCGACGACCCTGACGACACGTTCGTGGTGCACCGCGGACGGGTCCGCTGCCGTGCCTTTCCCTTCGTGGTGATCACCAGCAATGGTGAACGCACCCTGCCTCCGGCCTTTTTGCGCCGCTGTCTCACCCTGGAGATGCCGCCGCCCGACGCCGACCGGCTCGCGGCGATGCTGGCGGCCCAGTTCACCAGCGGCGAGGGAACCGAACGTGCCACGATGATCCGTGACTTCCTCTCCCGCGCGCTCGCGGGTGGCGTCCTGGCCGCGGACCAGTTGATGAACGCGGAGTTCCTGCGCACCTCGCCCTCGGGCCCGGACGAGGCCTCCTGGAACCGGCTGCTGCACTCGCTGTGGCGGAGGCTTGATGAAGTTGGTTCTGCATGACCTTGCCGCCCTCCCACCACGGTAGGGCGAGTGACGGTACTGCGCCGGGTATCGCCTCGCACGAGGAGACACGCCCCGATCTGACGGTGCACGAGGCGGGCGAAGTCGTATGGCTGGCCGTTCAGCTCGACCTGCGCCGCCAAGCCGTACGTGAGGCCCGGGCGGAGGCTGCGGAGCAGGAAGCCGCCGCCGAGCAGACCCCGGACTTCATCCCGCCCCGTCCTTCTGACCCCTCCCTCGCCGACGCGCTGCCGGAGGAGGAACAAGGCACCGCGGGCCAAGGTCGGAGCGAGGAGCCGAGCCTGTCTCCGGAGGGCGAGGAGAACCCGGCGGAGCAGCGGCAGTGGCCGACAGCCCTCGGCGCGCTCGCTTCTCCGGGACCGGATCCGGATCCGGTGGCGGGCGGCCGGCAGCTTGCGCCGGATGTCCGCGGCGGTCCGGGGCTCGAGCGTTCCCGGCTGATCGAGAAGGCGCTGGCGCCTCTGCGGGTCCGGCTGAACTCGCGCACCGTGCAGGTGCTGGACGAGGAGGCCACCGCCGAGTCACGGGCGGAGCGGGGCGCGTGGGTGCCCCGATTCCGGCCGGCGCGGGAGCGCTGGCTGACCGTGACCCTGGTGGTCGACAGCTCGGACTCCATGGTCCTGTGGTCGCGGACCGCCGCGCAGTTCGCGTCGGTACTGAGCGGCTCGGCGGCCTTCCGCGACGTACGGGTGTGCGCTTGGCGGCCGGGGAGCGGTGCCGACTCCGATGACGGTGCCCCCGTCCTGCCCGACGCCCCCGGCCGGCAGATGGTCCTGGTGCTGACCGACCTGTACGCGAGCCGCTGGAGGGACGGGAGCGGGCGACGCCGGCTGGCCCACTGGGCGGCCCGGATGCCGGTGGCCGTGGTGAGCGTCCTGCCGGAGTACCTGTGGTCACGCATGGCCGTGGTGCCGCGCCGGACCCTACTGCGCAGCCCCGGTCCTGCCGCCGCCAATCGCTTGTGGTCGCATCGGCCGGACGACTTCGCCCTCTGGGCAGGGGACGCGGATGCCGACAGCGCGGCTGCCTCGTCACTGCACGTACCGGTTCTGGAGCTGACTCCGGAGGCCTTGGGCGCGTGGGCTGGCTTCGTCCGCCATGAGCAGGCTGCCGAGTACACGATGCGGACGATGACGGTGTCGTCGAGGACGCCGGCCGCCGCACCCGTACGACCGTCGTTGTCCCTGCTGTCGCCGACCGACCGGGTGCGCCGACTGCGGGCGCAGCTCAGCCCCACCGCCTATCATCTGGCCCAGCTCGGCGCGGCGATCCCGCTCAACCTGACGATGCTGCAGGTGCTCCAGCAGAGGCTGCTTCCCGAGGCCCGCCCGTGGCACCTCGCCGAACTGCTGCTGAGCGGGCTGCTGCAGCCCACCCCGGCCGACCCCGATGTGCCGGCACCGGCGCGGGTCGAGCTGGAGTTCGCCACCGGAGTACGCCAGGAACTGCTGGCCGAGGGCACCCGCAGAGAGACCGCGCTGGCCATGAAAGTGGTCTTCGACCACCTCGCGCAGGTCATGCCGGGCACGGCGAGCGGCACCCTGAGCGAAATGCGCGATCTTGTGGGGGACCCGAGCCGCGCCGCGCGCCTGCCCCTCGAAGGGGTACGAGCGTGGCTCACCCCCGTCCTGCCCGCGCTGACGGCCCTGGACGGGCAGCACACCGCCGCGGCGGCGGTCCTCCACGACCGGTTGCGGGCCGAGGACGAATCGGCTCCCGCCTGGGCGGGACCGGGCCCCTCCGCGCCCGAGGCATCGGACAGCACCTTGCGCGATGATCGTGATACACAGAGTAGTGAATTTGCAGGTTCGGAGACCGCCCTCCTCGACGATGGGAGCGATCACGTTCCCACCGGAGCGGGCCAACCCGGGCCACCCGAAGACGTTGGAGGGAACGTGTCCGTGAGTGGCGTGCAGCCTGTCCCCGCGAGGGTCAGGGGTGACGGGGCGCAGAAACCGCCGCCCGTCTGGGGCAACGTACCTCCACGGAACCGCGCCTTCACCGGGCGCGGGCAGCTGCTCGAGGATCTGCACCGCCGACTGCAGGAGGGCACCACCGCGGTCCTGCCGGAAGCCTTGCAGGGCATGGGTGGCGTGGGGAAGTCCCAGCTTGCCGTCGAGTACGTCTATCGCCACATGCACGAGTATCAGGTGGTCTGGTGGATCCCTTCCGAGCAGTCCCAGCAGATCCGGCAGGTGCTGGTGGAGCTGGCCCGGCGGCTCGGACTCGAGGTCGGCACCGGTGAGGCGAACACGGCCGTGCCGGCGGTCATAGAGGCCCTGCGTGTCGGCGAGCCGTACAAGAACTGGCTTCTCGTGTTCGACAACGCGGAGGATCCCGAAGCCGTTCGCGAGTTCTTTCCCACCAATGGCCCAGGACGCATTCTCGTGACCTCTCGCAACGCTCAATGGGCGACCGCAGCACGACCTTTGGAAGTGGACGTCTTCGCGCGCGAGGAGAGCCGCCAGCTGCTGCAGCTGCGCGCGCCGAACCTCGACGACCCCACGGCGGACCGGCTCGCCGAGACTCTCGGCGACCTGCCCCTCGGTATCGAGCAGGCCGCCGTATGGCTCTCCGAGACCGGGATGCCCGCGGACGAATACCTGCGGCTGTTCGAGCAGCAGGCCGCCGAGCTGATGGTCAGCGACCCTCCCCCGGACTACCCCCTGTCCGTCGCCGCCGCTTGGAACGTCTCCCTGGAGAGACTGCAGAAGAACCACCCCGCGGCCCTGCAACTTCTCCAGGTGTGCGCGTTCTTCGCCCCCGAGCCGATCTCCCGGCGGCTGTTGACGGGTGTCCGCGACGCGCCCGTTCCGCCGGAACTCGCCGCCGCACTGAGCGACCCGATCCGGCTGGGCCGGGCCATCCGTGAGATCAACCGGTACGCGCTCGCCAGGATCAATCACAGCACCAACACCCTGCAGCTGCACCGACTGGTCCAGCGCGTGCTCATCAACCAGATGCCCGACGCGCTCAAGGACCAGATGCGCAACGGCGCACACCGCCTGCTCGCCAAGGGCGACCCCGGCGCCCCGGGCGACCCGCGCCAGTGGCAGCAGTACGGCGAGCTGCTGCCCCATGTGCTCAGCAGCCAAGCCGTGGAGTCCACCGACCCATGGGTGCGGCAGCTGATCCTCAACGAGATCCAGTACATGTTCTCGTGGGGCGATCACGAAGGCTCTCGCGACCTGGCGGAGCAGGCCTACGAGACGTGGAAACAAGTCGACGGCGAAAACCACGAGCATGTGCTGCTGGCGGCCAAGCTCTACGGCGACGCCCTGCGCATTCTGGGCCACTACCAGAGGGCGTACGAGCTCGACCAGCGCACCCGGCAGGCGATGTTGGAGACCCTGGGCCCCGAGCACGAGATGACACTGGAGATCACCAGCGTGCTCGCCTGGGATCTGCGGATGCGCGGCGATTTCACCGGCGCCTCCGAGCTCGACCGGCAGGTCTTCGAGACCAGCCGGCGCCTGTTCGGACCCAATGACGTGTCCACCTTGATCGTCGCCCACCGGGTCGCGCTGAACCTCCGGCTCATCGGTGACTTCCGCGATGCGCTGGAGCTGGACCAGGACACCCACCGCCGCAAGGTCGAGGAGCTCGGGGAGAACGCGCTGTCCACCCTGGCGACCCTGGCCGGCGTGGCCGGTGACCGTCAGGAGGCAGGCGAGTACGTCGAAGCCCGTGACCAGCAGCAGGAAGTGTCCGGACGCTACGAGTACAACTTCGGGCCGACCAACCCCAACACCATCTCCAGCTATCGCGGCCTGGCCGTCGCGGAACGGCGGGCGGGCCGTCACGAAAAGGCCCTGGAACTCTCCGCCAAGGCGCTGACCCTGTTCCGCAACCGGTACGGCGACAACTATCCCGACACCCTCGCCGCGCTGCTGGCCCACGCCGTCGACGTACGGCACAGCGGCGATCTCGAGCTGGCGCTCGAACTGAGCGACCAGGGATGCAAGGGATATGAGCGCCTGTTCGGGCGGAGCCATCCGCACGCCCTCGGCGCGCTGGTCAACCACGCGGTCTGCCTCCGGCTGCTGGGGCGCACCGAGGAGGCGCGTCAGCTGAACGAACAGATCGTCTCGGCTCTCGGCGAGAGGCTGGGTGCCGATCACCCGAACGTCCTGGCCTGTGCCACCAACCTCGCCGCCGACCTGTATGAGCTGGGTGAGGTCCAGGCGTCCGTCGACCTCGGCGCCCGCACCCTGGAGCAGAGCCGTCGACGGATCGGTGAGGATCACCCGGCCACCCTGGCCACGGGCGTCAACCTCGCCCTGGGCCTGCAGTTGCTGGGCCGGACCGAGGAGGCCGAAGCGCTGCGCGCGGACACCCTGGCTCGCTACGAGCGGGTACTCGGCGCCGACCACCCCGCCACCATCGCCGCGGCCGACAACAGGCTGGCCAACTGCGACATCGACCCGATGCCGCTGTAAGGACACCTGCCCGCTCCGTGTCAGGTCTCCTCGCACACCACGGGAGTCCGCCCGACCCAGTCGGCCACCTCGACCGGGTCGGGAGAGCGCCCGCACCGCTCGCGTGCCTGCCGGTGCACCGCCCGGACCACCTCCGGGCGGCGCAGCACGGCATGCGCGGCGGTGCGTTCGCCGGCGTCCAACAGCGCCAGTCCCAACCCGGCCCAGGCCGACGGCAGTTGGGGCTGCGCGGCCAGCACGTCCAGATAGCGCCGTAGGGCGTGATCCGGCTCGCCGTGGAGCAGGGCGACGTCGGCGTCCACCAGGGCGGCGGGGCGGCCCGACGCATCGCTCTCGGCGCGCGCCCGGGCGGGCAGCGCCTCGGGCTCCGCGAGCCGTACGCGCCTGAGTTCACCGCGCCCATCGGGGGAGCCTGCGCGCGGGTCGGGGCGCACACGGGAGCGGACGACGGGCGCCGTGCGCGGGTCCGCCCCGCGCAGCCATGCCTCGCCGAGGGCCCGCACCTGACCGGGATCCGGGTGCGTGTGGCGGGCCCGCCAGACGGCCCGTACGTCGGCCACTTCCGCACGGGCCAGCGCCAGCGGCCACCCGGGAACGTGCTCCTCCGGCCGGTTCTCCAGCTCCACGGCCATCCCCTCGACGAACTGCAGGCCTGCCTCCGTCAGCCCGGAGGAAGAGCGCAGCGTCGCAAGAGCCTCCGACACAGCCGTGCGCCACACGACGTACTCGAAGTGCGCGAGGTCGGCCGCCCGGCCGCTCAGCGCCCGGCGCTCCACGCGCCAGAACTCCGTCACACCCGAGAAGGCGTAGGCGCCGTGCAGGACACCGGGCAACGGGCGTGGATCGCCTCGCCACGGGGCGAAGAACAGCGGGCCCTCGGTATCAGGCGTGTCCTCCTCGCACAGCGGAAGCTGATGCCACAGCGCGTTCAAGGCGGAGTGCCGGGCCTCGTGCACCATCGTCACGGCGAGTTCGACGGCGTCCTGGGGCAGCGAGATCAGCGCGCTGCCGACGGATTCGCTGTAGGAGGCGCTGGCGGTGCGGAACCGGGGCGTGGTCGGCAGCGGGACGAGGACCCGAAGCACGGCGGCCAGCAGCTGAGCCGTCGTCGGGTGCCGCGCATACAGTAACTCCCCTGCCTCACGCAGTAGTTGCTGCCAGCGCCCGGCCTGTACGCGGTCCAGCGGGACACTGGACGACGGCAGGGTTCGCACGCGGAAGTCGCGGTACGGATCGCAGTCCTCCAGCACCAGAGAAGGACCGTTCTCCTCCGGTCCCCACGCGGCCTTGCGCACCGGATGCCAGGTGCCGGATACCCGCGCCGGATCCGCGGGCAGGTCCAGCTCCCGCTCACCGACGGTCAGTGCTGCCGGGCCCGCTCCCGTACGGGGGATGCGGAGCGTGGCGACGGAATGTGTCCGAACCTCGACGTCCGGCTCCGTCGCCGGGAGGAGGACGCGGCCCAGCGTCGGCAGTGCCACGCCGCCCTCGCGCACCGGTAAGCGAATCGTTCCCTCAGTGCCCGAGCGCACTGCCGCCGCCGCGGCGAGGCAGTGCAGGTAGCCGAGTTCCACCCACAGCGGCAGCCCGGCGTGGCTCGCACCCGGCGTCCGGGCGCCGCCGCGCAGCCGGTCCAGAACACGCACCGCCCAGATACCGGTGCCGGGATGCTCCAGAAGATCGACGACGACGTCCGGGCGGACCCGCTCCACCCGGAGCAGAAGATCCAGGGCAGACCGCACCGGCGGCAGCTCGGGGCCGGCGTCCACGGCATACTCCCGCGCGGTTTCCACCACGGCGCGCACCATGAGCATGCGACGACCGCGTTCCACAGCGCGGATCCGGTGGGCATGGCTCGGCGTCAGGCGCCCCGCGGCCAGTTCGTCGAGGTCGGATGCCGGTGTGTGATGTCGGCCGAGCGTGGTCCGGGTGCCGGAAGGCGGCTCGAACATCCGGTTCTACGCGTCGCCGCTGTCGCAACCAGCGGCAAAGTACGGGCTGCCGCCACCGCCGTTGGCGGACTGGGCGGCCGGCCCTTCGCCCAGGTACCGCACCAGGGTGTGCAACGCATCCACGACCAGTGGGTCATGGAAGGTCATCACTTCCTGGAGCCCGCACTGGCTGAGATCGACCAGATCGGTCTCGAACTCGGTCGCAGAACTCGTCACGTCCCGTTGCCCCCTGTCGGTGTGCCGCCGTCGGTTGCATCGCATCCACAGGTCTTCTCTCATAGTGGACCGTTGATTGCGGCACCGGAAGGGCACCCAGAAGCCACATCGGCCGGAACTGCCTGGTCCGCTTGGGGATTTGAGACATCACGTCACGCCCCGTCATCTCCTTCGCTACCGTCTCCCGGGAGCGACGCGAGCGTGCCCGAGCGCGGGACGCACATCGAGACGGCCGGGGGGCGGGGACAGTGGGCGAATTGCTGCGGTTCGACCTGGAGGACGGCGGGTCCGTCGTCGCGCAGATGGATCAGCTCGAGGGTGGTGTCGTCCCGGCGACCAGCGCCTCGGACGTCGTGGCCCGCGCCACCGGCTCGTTCGAGTCGGCACTGGAGGGGGTGCGCAGAGCAGCGGCCTCGACGCTGAGTCGGATGAGCACCCTGCCGCAGCGCCCGGACGAGGTCACCGTCGAGTTCGGCATCCAACTCGACGCGGAGGTCGGCGCCGTCCTGGCCCGCACAGGGGCGCAGGGCCACATCCAGGTGCAGGTGACGTGGCACCGAAAGGACACTGAGGGCCCGTGAATCACGGTTGCCGACAGGCCGGCTGGCCGTCCAGGACGCGCACATAGCTCGACGTCAAGCGGTACACCCCGGCCCGGGGCGCGGTCAGCTCCGTCCACCCCGCCCGTTCCCGCACGCACGCCCCCTCCGCCCGCAACCACGGCGAGTACGCGACCCGCACGGTGATCGTTGCCGCGCGCGGCAGCTTCAGGTGTACGACCGCCTCGTCCGCGCGCAGTACCTGAGCCGGGGGAGTGGCCAGCGGGGTCGGGTCCGTGACGCGGTAGATCTGCCAGTCGGCGTCGTGCCAGACCGGGCGCAGCCACTTGCGGGCGCGGGGGATCAGGGCCGACTCGGCTACGGAGTGGGGCTCGGGGGCGGCGCGGGGGAGGACGACGTAGGTGATCGCCCAGTGGTGCAGCCAGGCGCGGTAGCGGGACGCGTCGAGGTGGTCGTCGTAGAACAACCGGCCTCTCTCCACGTCCAGTTGGCGGTTCCAGCCGCGCATCTGCTGGATGTGGGGGGCGAAGAGGATGGCCTCGCGGTGGTCGCGGGCCGGGGGGACCTCGATTCTGGCCCGGGTCGCGCCGAGGCGGGTGAGTTCGGTGCGGACTCCGGTGGTGTGTCCGGCCCAGGCGGGTACGGGGGTTGTGACGCGCAGGTCGAGCGCCGTCGGCAGGACGCACCAGTGGACGGAGACGGCCAACGCGGCCGACAGGGCGACGGTGCGGCGGCGGCTTGTGTGGAGCAGCGCCGCCAGTAGGACCGTAGGGGCGAAGTGCAGTGCCAGGCGCTCCACGTTCATGCCGACCGGTGACGGGATCAGCCACGTCAGGACGGCGCCGATCGCGTAGACCCCGGCACCCGCCCGCACCACACGCCACTCTCGCGGCGCCGCCCATGCCACGACGGCCGACATCAGCAGCGGCAACGCCAACCGGATCGCGGACATGGGCTGTTCGCCCTCGAAGGGGAACAACAGGGTCGTCGATGCCACCAGAAGAACCGGGGGAAGTGCCAGCGCGAGCGACTTCGCGTACCGACGGTTCAGTCCGTATCCCGCGGCTGCTACCAGCAGGAACAGGCCCGCCACCGGGCTCGCCAGGGTGGCCAGCGAGGCGGCCAGCGCTGCCGTCTTCAGGTGGGCCCGGTCCGCGACCGCGAGCAGGGCCGCCAGGCCGAACGCCAGCCCGAGCGCGAAGGTCGTACGGCCCGAGGCCACGTTCGTCCATACGCCCAGTGCGCCGAGCAGGGACGGCCACAGCGGGGATCGTACGAGCGTCCGGGTGAGGAGTGCGGACAGCAGCCAGGTGGCTGCCACGCCGGACAGGACGGAGATCGTACGGACGCCCAGCAGCGCCATCAACGGCGGTGACAGGACGCTGTAGTTGGCGGTGTGTGTGCCGGCGTACCAGAACAGGGCGTACGGGGTGCCGGGGTGCCTTGCCGCGAAGCCCGCCCAGGCGTACTGGGCCGCCAGGTCGCCGCCGCCCGTTGCGAGGAGGGTGGCCCAGATGCCGTAGAGGGGGAGGGTCGCGCAGGTGGTGATGAGCGGGACAGGCGGGGTGCGGCGCCGGGTCGGGCTTGCTGTCGGCTGCGGTGGGGCGGGGGCGAGTACGGGGGACTGCATTCGTCCACTCTTGTAGTGAAACGCCCTGAACTGGCTGAGCGTTCAGCGCGTCTCAGCCGATCAGCCGATCAGCCGAGTCGTCGCTCAGGACGCCCCCAGCGAGCGCTCCTTGACCCTCGCCAGATGCCGCGTGAACACCTCACGCGTGTCCGGAGTGAGCGTGCGCAGCGCCACCAGCGCCGTGATCACCACGTCGCACAGTTCCGACTGGACGTCGTCCCACGTGTGGGTCGTCCCCTTGCGCGGGTTCTGGCCGGTCGCGCCGATCACGGCCTGGGCGACCTCGCCGACCTCCTCCGACAGCTTGAGCATGAACAGCAGGCCCTCCTGGTCGCCGTGGGCTCGGTTCTCGTCCAGCCAGGTCCACAGGGCGTCGATGTCGGTCCAGAGGTCGGCGGAGGTCGCGGGGGAGGTGCACTGATCAGTCATGCGGGCAGCTTGGCAGGCATGGCTGTTCCGCGAGTAGCCCCTCCTACTCTCCGAACAGAGCGTCCTGCTCCCCGAACTGTTCCGCCTGCTCCTCCTTCTTCGCCTCGTCCAGCCGCTTGTTCCGCGCCCCGATGACCAGTGCTGTCATGGCCGCGGTCGCCCCGAGCGCCGCCGGGACCATCCAGCCGCGGTCGAAGACATGCCCGAGCGCGTGGTCGAGGGAGAGGCGGCCGGGGCCTGCCACCGCGAGGCCGGTCGCGGCCAGGCCCAGGGTCGCGGCGTACTCGTAGCCGCCCTCCTGGTTGAAGAAGCCGTTCGGCATGTGCACCGTGGCCGCGCCCGCCATCCCGCCGGCCGCCGCCGCACCCGCCGCCGGGGTGGCCAGGCCCAGCGCCAGCAGCGTGCCGCCGCCCCACTCCGCGAGCCCCGCCGCCGTGGCGCTCGCCTTGCCGGGCCGGTAGCCGACGGACTCCATGAACTGGCCGGTCCCTTCAATCCCGTGTCCGCCGAACCAGCCGAACAGCTTCTGCGCGCCATGCGCGGCCAGCACTCCGCCGGTACCCAGCCGGAGCAGCAGCAGGCCCAGGTCGCGTCGGTCATAACAGGTCACGGTCACTCCCGGAGCAGACGGCACGGACAGGCCCCGGGGGGCCCTCTCTTGAGTCCCCGGGTCCCTCACGGGTTTCCACCGTCCCACCGATGACACCCACCCAGCCTCCCCGGACCGCCGTTCGGGTGGCGCGGTCCGGGTCGTGGTGTTTGTCTGGCAGTCATGACGATTCAGCCCAAGAACCTCAGTGACCCGGTCGTCCGGGATTTCGTCACCGCCGTCAACGCGCATGACCGCGACGCCTTCCTGGCGCTTCTCACCCCGGACGCGACGATGGCGGACGACGGCTCGGACCGTGACCTCGACGAGTGGATCAACCGGGAGATCTTCGACTCCCACGGCCACATGGAGGTCGACCGCGAGTCCGACGGCGGCCGTGCCCTCGTCGCCCGCTACAGCAACGACACCTGGGGCGAGATGCGTACCCGGTGGCGGTTCGACGTCGACGACAGCGGCAAGATCCGGCGCTTCGAGACCGGCCAGGCGTGAGCGGGCAGGAAGTTCCGCTCAGAAAGCCCTTGCCCTAGAGCGCGCTCCAACCCATAGCGTCCCGGGTCATGGAGACGATCTCGCACACCAGGACCCTCGGCCGCACCGGCATCGAAGTCAGCGCCCTCGGCTTCGGCTGCTGGGCCATCGGCGGTGAGTGGCAGGACCCGGACGGGCAGCCGCTCGGCTGGGGCACGGTCGACGACGAGGAGTCCGTACGGGCCGTCCGGCGCGCACTCGACCTCGGCGTCACCTTCTTCGACACCGCCGACACCTACGGCGCGGGGCACAGTGAGCGCGTCCTCGGCCGGGCGCTGGGCAAGCGCCGCGCCGACGTGGTCCTCGCCACCAAGTGGGGCAACATCTTCGACGAGGAGACCCGCACCCTCACCGGCAGCGACGACTCCCCGGCCTACGCCCGCCGCGCCTTGACCGCTTCCCTGCGCCGCCTCGACACCGACTACGTCGACCTCTACCAGCTGCACCTCTCCGACGCCGACCCCGACAAGGCCGCCGAACTCCGGGAGGTGTGCGAGGAGTTCGTGAGTGAGGGGCTCATACGGTCGTACGCCTGGAGCACCGACGACCCCGCCCGCGCCGCCGTGTTCGCGGAGGGCGCGCACTGTGCCGCCGTACAGCATCGGCTCAACATTCTTCAGGACGCGCCCGAAATGCTTGCCCTGTGCGAGGAGTTGGGGCTTGCAAGCATCAACCGCAGTCCGCTGGCGATGGGGTTGCTGACCGGGAAGCGGGCCGCCGGGCAGGCACTTGAGGCCGGGGACATCCGCAGCACTCCGCCCGCCTGGCTGCCCGGCTTCTCGCAGGGTGCGGGGGCGGATCCCGAGTGGGTCCAGCGGGTCGACGCGCTCAAGGACATCCTCACCAGCGGCGGCCGTACGCTCGCCCAGGGCGCCCTCGCCTGGACCTGGGCGCGCAGCCCGCGCACCGTGCCGATCCCGGGGTTCCGTACGGTCGCCCAGGCCGAGCAGAACGCCGGCGCAATCGCCCAAGGGCCGCTGACCGCCGCTCAGTTGGCCGAGATCGACGGCATCCTGGGGCGGTGAGCGGACCGGTCTTATGGCAGCCGTTCCACGGACCGGTACGTACCTCGCGGTCCCGCGCGAGGCCACCCCCCACCCCGGTGCCGTGGAACAGCTGCCATGTCCCCCCTCGCAGTGGCTGACGGGAGCTGAGCGCTCCGACTGTGAAGCTCTCGTGGAGAGGTGTCGAGCATAAGCCTCCCACCGGCCCCAATGCAGCGGACTGTCACATTCCGATTGTGCAAGTTGTGAAGCCTGTGCGCTAGGGGTGCGCTCGGGTGGGGTCCTCAGCCGCGTCCGACGTACGGCATCGCCGTCGCCAGCACCGTCGCGAACTGCACATTCGCCTCCAGCGGCAGCTCCGCCATGTGCCGCACGGTGCGCGCCACATCGGCCACATCCATCACCGGCTCCGGTGCGACCTCGCCGTTCGCCTGCAGCGCCCCCGTCTGCATCCGGGCCGTCATGTCCGTCGCCGCGTTACCGATGTCGATCTGCCCGACAGCGATGTTGTATGGCCGCCCGTCCAGCGACAGTGACTTCGTCAGGCCGGTCAGCGCGTGCTTGGTTGCCGTGTAGGCGACGGAGTGCGGCCGGGGCGTATGGGCGGAAATCGACCCGTTGCTGATGATCCGGCCGCCCTGGGGGTTCTGGTTCTTCATCTGGCGGTACGCCGCCTGGGCGCACAGGAACGCGCCGTTGAGGTTGGTGTCCACGACGTGGCGCCAGGCGTCGTACGGCAGGTCCTCCACGGGTACCCCGCCGGGGCCGAACGTTCCCGCGTTGTTGAACAGCAGGTCCACGCGTCCGAAGCGGTCCTGGGTGGCGGCGAACAGGGCGGTGACGTCCTCCGGTTGTGACACGTCCGTCCGTACGGTGAGGGCGGCGGCCTCGGGTGCGAGTGCTGCCGTTTCCGCCAGGGTCTCGGGGTGTCTTCCGGCCAGGGCCACGGACCAGCCGGCGTGCAGTAGTTCTGCGGCGACGGCTCGGCCGATGCCGGAGCCGGCGCCGGTGATCACGGCGATGCGGGCCTCATCGCCGGTTTGCCTATTCGTTTGCATGGCGTTCATGGGGCCGCAGCGTAGGTGCTCTGCGGTGGGTGCCGCGATTGGTCGTTGGTTGTCTGCGGGTCCGTTGTGGCTGGTCGCGCAGTTCCCCGCGCCCCTTTGGGGCGCTGGTGAACCGGAGTCTCATTGGGTCGTCATCTGGGTGTTGTGTACGTGCCAAGCGGGGGTCGTTCTGGGTCACTCCAATCGTCCTGCATCCCGTTGCCAGGGGAGGACCCGGATGACATCCGCAGCTCGTCAGTCCCAGCACACCCCCGAACTCCGTGCGGTGGCCCGCCACTTGGGCCGTCGTCGTTTTCTGACCGTCACCGGTGCGGCCGCCGCGCTCGCGTTCGCGGTGAATCTGCCTGCCGGAGGTACCGCTAGTGCCGCTGAGCTCGACGCGGCGCAGATCGCCGATGACCCGTTCACGCTCGGTGTCGCTTCCGGCGACCCGCAGCCCGGGTCCGTACTTCTGTGGACGCGGCTGGCGCCCGCCCCGTTTCAGCCGGACAGCGGTCTGCCCGCCGCGCGTGTCACCGTCCAGTGGGAGGTGGCGCTTGACGAGAAGTTCCGTCGGATCGCCAGACGTGGTGCGGCGACCGCGCACCCCGAGTTCCACCACACCGTGCATGTCGCGGTCGACGGCCTGGACGAGGGCCGTGTCTACTACTACCGCTTCCGGGTGGGCCGTTGGGTCAGCCCGGTCGGCCGCACCCGCACCGCTCCCGGCCTCGGCAGCAAGGTCTCCGCGCTGACCTTCGGCGTGGTCTCCTGCCAGCGCTACGACCAGGCCTACTTCACCGCCTACCGGCACCTTGCCGAGGACGACGTGGACCTCGTCTTCCACCTCGGCGACTACCTCTACGAGTACCCGGTCAGCTCCGTCGGCGGTGCCCGTGCCTACCCGGCGGGCACCCTGCCCGACCTGCTCAACCGCGAGACGGTGACGCTGGAGGACTACCGGCTGCGATACGCGCTGTACAAGTCGGACGCCGACCTCGCCGCCGCGCACGCGGCGCACCCGTTCATCGTCACCTGGGACGACCACGAGACCGAGAACAACTACGCCGACGACATCCCGGAGAACAGCGTCCCGCCGGAGGAGTTCCTGATCCGCCGGGCCGCCGCCTACCGCGCCTACTGGGAGAACATGCCGCTGCGCCGCCCCCAGCTGCCCGAAGGCCCCGACCTCCAGCTCTACCGGCGGCTGCACTGGGGCCGGCTCGCCCAGTTCGACGTGCTCGACACCCGGCAGTACCGCTCCAACCAGGCGTACGGCGACGGCTGGCAGCTGCCCGGGCCCGAGTCCGAGGACCCGGCGCGTACGCTGACCGGTGACGTGCAGGAGCAGTGGCTGATCGACGGCTGGCACCGCTCGCGCGCGCTGTGGAACGTGGTCCCGCAGCAGGTCACCTTCTCCCGCCGGCACAACACGACCACGCCGCCCTCGCCGGTCTCCATGGACTCCTGGGACGGTTACCCGGCCTCCCGCGAGCGCGTTCTCGCGGGCGCGGAGGCGGCCGGGATCGAGAACCTGATGGTCCTCACCGGCGACGTCCACGTGGGCTACGGCTTCGACATCAAGCGGGACTTCGCCGACCCTGGCTCACCGACCGTGGGCACGGAGATCGTCGCCACGTCGATCGCCAGCGGCGGCAACGGCTCCGAGAAGCCCGCCAACTGGGCCACTTACATGGCCGCCAACCCGCACATGAAGTTCTACAACGGGCAGCGCGGCTATGCGACGGTCGCGCTGGGCCGGGAGTCGGCGCGGGCCGACTTCAAGACCCTTGCCTACGCGACGACGCCGGGTGCTCCGGTGACGACGGCCGCGTCCTTCGTGACGGAGGCGGGGGCGCCGGGGCTCAAGCCGGTGTGACGGCCGGTACGGCTTCCCGGTCGTCGGCCTCGCCTGGATAGCGGACGCCGATGCGGTCCCGTATCGCGTCGAGCGTCCGCATCACGGCGAGGGTGCCGTCGAGCGGGACGAGTGAGGACTCGGTCTCGCCGGCCCGCAGGGCCCGCATCACCTCACGGGCCTCGTACTTGAGGCTGTTGTGCGGATCGGCGGCCGTGTCGTGGGCGAACACCTCCGGTTCACGGCCGTCGCGGTGCAGGACGAAGCGGTCGGCGTGGAAGAAGCCGTACGGGATGTCGATGCGGCCCTGCGAGCCGGTGACCGAGGCGGAGACGGACGTACCGCCGACGACGGAGCAGTGCACCGAAGCGAGAGCGCCGCTCTCCCAGGAGAGCAGTGCACCCGTCTGGAGATCGACGCCCTCGTCCGAGAGCACTGCTCGCGCCGCGATGTCCGACGGCTCCCCGAGCAGCAGCTGTGCGAACGACACCGGGTACACCCCGAGGTCGAGCAGCGCGCCGCCGCCCTGTGCGGGGTCGCGGAGGCGGTGCGAGGGCGGGAAGGGGCCCGCCAGCCCGAAGTCGGCCTGCACGGTGCGTACTTCGCCGATCCCGCCGTCGTCGACGAGGGCCTTCAGTCGCCGGATCACGGGATTGCAGTACATCCACATGGCCTCCATCAGGAAGCTCCCGCGCGCCTTCGCCAGCGCGACCAGTTCCTCGGCCTCGCGGACGTTCAGCGTGAACGCCTTCTCGCACAGCACGTTCCGCCCGGCCTCCAGGCAGAGACCGGCGGCGGCCCGGTGTGCCGCGTGCGGGGTGGCGACGTAGACGACATCGATGTCCTCGTCGGAGGCGAGGGAGCCCCAGTCGCCGTACGCCCGGGGAATCCCGAACCGTTCGGCGAACGCCTTCGCCGAGTCCGCGGAGCGCGAGGCCACCGCCACCACGTCCGCGTCCGGCAGATCCACCAGATCCGCCGTGAACGCGGCCGCGATCCCGCCCGTCGCCAGGATCCCCCACCGCACGTTCTCCGCCGTCATCCCGTCCCGCCCTCGTTCATGTGACCCCAGCCACTGTGTTCGAACTGAGAGCATAGGGGCCGTATCGCGAGGAGAGGGAGGGCGCATGCCCGAGCGTGGGGCATCCAGGGCATCCGAGGCATCCAGATCGAACGAGACGCAGAACAAGGCGCAGAACGAGACGCAGGCGGCCGTACCGGCACCGAAACCGGAATCGGCCGCCCGTGCTGTGCGCCGCACCGGCATGCTCGTCACCCTCATCCTCGGCGGAATGACCGCCGTGCCGCCGCTGACCATGGACATGTACCTCCCGGCGCTGCCGCAGGTCACCGAGTCCCTGCACGCGCCCGCCGCGACCGTGCAGCTCACGCTCACCGGCTGTCTGGCCGGCATGGCGCTCGGGCAGCTGGTCGTCGGGCCGATGAGCGACAAGTGGGGGCGGCGGCGCCCGCTGCTCATCGGTCTCGCGGTCTACATCGTCGCCACCGCCCTGTGCGCACTGGCGCCCACCGTCGAGGCGCTGGTCGCCTTCCGGCTGGTGCAGGGGCTCGCGGGCGCGGCCGGGATCGTGATCGCGCGGGCGGTCGTACGGGATCTTTACGACGGCATGGAAATGGCCCGCTTCCTCTCCACCCTCATGCTGATCTCCGGGGTCGCGCCGATCGTGGCGCCGCTGATCGGCGGGCAGATCCTGCGGGTGACCGACTGGCGGGGCGTGTTCGTCGTGCTCACGGTGGTGGGGGTGGCGCTGGCCGGCGTCGTCTGGGCGAGGCTGCCGGAGACGCTGCCGTCCGAGGAACGGCACGACGGCGGGGTGGGCGAGGCCCTGCGCTCGATGCGGCGGCTGCTCGCCGACCGCGCCTTCTCCGGCTACATGATCGCGGGCGGCTTCGCCTTCGCCTCTCTCTTCGCCTACATATCCGCCTCGCCGTTCGTGATCCAGGAGATCTACGGGGCCTCGCCGCAGACGTTCAGTGTGCTGTTCGGGATCAACTCGGTCGGGCTGATCGCCGTCGGTCAGCTCAACGGGAAGGTGCTGGTCGGGCGGGTCGACCTGGACAAGGTGCTGGCCGTCGGGCTGGTGATCGTCATCGCCGCCGCGACCGGGCTGCTGCTGATGTCCCTGGACGTGTTCGGCGAGGTGGGGCTGGTGCCGGTGGCCGCCGCGCTGTTCGTGCTGATGTCCGCGATGGGCATCACCCTGCCCAACACCCAGGCCCTCGCCCTCATGCGCACCCGGCACGCCGCCGGCTCCGCCTCCGCGCTGCTCGGCACGTCCTCCTTCCTCGTCGGCGCGATCGCCTCCCCGCTGGTCGGTATCGCCGGCGAGGACACCGCCGTCCCGATGGCCGTCGTCCAACTGGCGGCCGCACTGGTGGCACTGGCCTGCTTCGTGGGAATGTGCCGTCCTTGGAACACGCGTACGGATTCGGAGGGAGCAGGGAGCTGAGCGCGCCGAGACTGCGCAGCGGCACAGCGGAACGGGCCGGACTCGACCCCGGGCAGCTCCGCCGCCTCGTCCGTGAGGTGAGCGACCTCACCACCGGCGAACGCCCCTGGGCGGCGGGCGCCGTCGTGGTCGCCGGGCGCGGGCCGGTCATCGCCGTCGAGGAGGCGGTGGGGTGGGCCGTACGGTACGAGCGCTACGACGCGGAGGCCGACGCGGGTGTGGAGCTGCCGTCGTCCGAACGGGTTCCCATGACCACCGGCACGCCCTTCGACATCGCCTCCCTGACCAAGCTGTTCACTGCTGTCGCCGCCGTGCAGCAGATCGAGCGGGGGACGCTCGGTATCGACGCCCGGGTAGGCGCCTACCTGCCCGACTTCGCGGCCGCCGCCGCGCACGGCATCACCGTGCGGCAATTGCTCACCCACACCTCCGGGCTGCGGCCCGAACTCCCGCTGTACGACTGCGCCGACGCGGCTGAACGGCTGGCGCTGCTGCGGGCGGAGGCGCCGGTCGGGGCGCCCGGCACGTACTGCTACTCCGACCTGAACCCGTTGCTGCTGCAGCAGGTGCTGGAACGGATCACGGGCCGCGCGCTCGACGTGCTGATCCACGACGGCATCACGCGCCCGCTGGGGATGATGGCGACGGGCTACGGCCCCCGCCCCGATGCGGCGGCCACGGAGGACCAACGCCGGCCGTGGGCCAAGGCGGACCGGGGGATGCTGCGGGGGGTCGTCCATGACGAGAACGCCTGGGCGCTGGGTGGGGTGGCCGGTCATGCCGGTCTGTTCTCGACGGGGCGGGATCTGGCCGTGTTCTGCCGCGCGCTGCTTGCGGGCGGCTCCTACGGCCCCGCCCGCATCCTCGGTCCCGACTTCGTGGAGCTGCTCCTGACGCCGCCCGGGCTGGGCTTCGCGGTGGATCAGCCGTGGTTCATGGGGGAGCTGGCGGGGGAGGGGGCGGCCGGGCATACGGGGTTCACGGGGACGTCGCTGGTGCTGGATCCGGCGACGGACACGTTTCTGGTGCTGCTGGCGAATACGGTGCATCCGCGGCGGCGGGCTGCGGACAGCAGGCCTAGGGCGCGGGCGGGGACTCGGGTGGCACGGGCGGTGCGGGGGTTGTAGTGGTGCGGCGGGGTGTTTCTCGCCCCCGCCGCCCCTACCCGTCCCATCCCTGGGGGCTGCGCCCCCAGACCCCCGCTTCGGCCTGAACGGCCTCGTC
>NZ_JBFALC010000032.1:0-108193 GCF_040656035.1 Streptomyces sp. NPDC050211 | reverse complement strand
AACGGCTGGCACGGATAGCCCCCGACGTAGATGTCGACCGGCTCGACGTCATGCCAACCGACAGCGGTGATGTCCCCGAGGTTGGGCACCCCGGGATGGCGGTGGGCCAGGATGCGGCTCGCGCCGGGGTCGTTGTCCGCCACCCAGGCCAGCGAGCCGCCGAACACCGCCTGGACGGCCTCGTCCAGGCCGCCGTATCCGGTGCAGACCGAGCCGATCCGCGGGGCCGTCATGCCGCCACCTCGATCACGGGTGCATCGGCGCGGGCGCCGGTCCGGCCGGCGCGGCGCCCGGCGATGGTGGCGAACAGCCTGCCGAGCCCCGCGCGCCGGGTTCCGGCACGGGCCTGCTTGGCCGCGTACATCGCCTCATCGGCTCGCCGCAGCAGACCGGACAGGTCGTCACCGGGGAAGTCCGCGGCGCGCACCCAGCCCAGCGAGACCGTGGTGCGCACGGCCGGGTCCTGGCCGTCGACGGGGCGGGCGAGCACGCCGTGCAGCACGGCGAGCATGTCGGCGGCGGTGCCGTGGTCGTCGATCAGGACGGCGGCGAACTCATCGCCCCCGAGCCGCCCGGCAACCCCTGAGCGGCCGACGTGGTGGGCGAGCCGGTCGGCGGTCGCCTTCAACAGGGCGTCCCCCGCAGGGTGCCCGTAGGTGTCGTTGATGTGCTTGAACTTGTCGACGTCCGCTAGCACCACGACCGCCCGCGGGTCCTTGAGCAGGGCCGCAGCGCGGCGGGTGAAGCCGTCGCGGGTGCGTAACCCGGTGAGCGGGTCACGCCGGGCGGTGTTCAGACAGGCTCGCAGCCACCACACATGGACCGCCCACCCGGCGGCGAGGGGCAGCGCGGACAGCAGGACCGTGGTCAGCGTGTTCACGCTGCCACCCCCTCGGCGCCGCCGCCGGACGCGGTGGCGCCGGGGCTGTCGACGGGGTGCAGGGCGCGGCCGTCGGCCCGCTCGGCGAGCAGGGCATCCCGCACCTGCCGGGCGGGACCGGAGCCGCAGTGCAGCGCCTTGCGCAACGCCTCGGCGTTGATCTGCGCGTCCGGCCAGTCGGCCGTGACCGTGCGCGCCTCGGCGAGCAGTTCGGCCGGCGTGCGCTGCGCCGTCCTGGCCTTGCCCTTGACCGGCCGCTTGCGCGGCGGCTTGGACGCCTCGCGCTTCGGCTCCGGGGCCTGCTCCGGCTCCGGACGGTCCTGCAAGTCAGCAGCAGCGGGGGCGAGTTCGCCGATGCGCAGCAGCACGCGCTCACGCCGCGGCGTCTGCGAGCGCCACCGGCGGCCGTAGCGCTCGCGCAACTCGGCACGGGCCAATAGCCGCTTGCGCTCACGGGCGAGCGCGTCGGCGTAGGAGGTGACCTCCCACAGCGTCATGCGCCGCCACAGCGCGAACGTTGACAGCGGCGCCAGCAGCCAGCGGGAGAACCTGATCTTTTCCATGCGGCGGCCGGTGGCGGCGCCGATGCGGACGGCGTAGATGTGCGCGCCGATCTCGGAGAACACCACCCACAGCAGCGGCATCGTGCCGTGCGCGACCTTGGCCCACACGTCGTGTCCGGCTGCGATGTTCAGCCCGCAGGTGATCAGGGTGAGCGCCCAGGGCACGAACCGCACCCAGGCGAGCGCCATATCCATGCGGATCAGCAGCAGGTTGGCGACGGTGAACACGGGGATGGCCACGTCGATACCGACCGGCAGCATCCACGGCTCACCGAACCCCCAGCGCGCCGCAGCAGCGGACACAGCGTCAAAGGAGGAGATCAGGCCCAGTGCGCCGACTCCGGCCGCGGCGAGCGCGCCGACTCCGGCGAGCCCCATTTCCGGGCGGGTCAGCGGCGGCACGGCCGGACGCTCGATGGTCTGCGTCGTCATGCCGCACCTCCCGCCAGCATTGGGCCCGCACCTCTTGGCTTTGCACCGGGACTTCTTGGTGCACCATCAGAATCGGTGCAGGTCAGGGGAGTTGGTTACCCCCTGCGTGGACAGCTCAGGTTGATCTGGCTACCTTCAAGAGGTCCCTAGACGTCCCATCGGGGGTGGAGATGTCCAACGAGCGTTTGCGGTCGGCCCTCTTGGCCCAGAACATGACCGTGCAGCAGCTCGCGGAAGCAATCGAGGTCAACCCGAAGACAGTCGAGCGGTGGATCACGCAGGGCAAAGTGCCTTACCGGCGCCACCAGTACGCCACTGCGTCCGCGCTGAACGTCGACGTGACGACGCTGTGGGATGACTCGCGCTCGCTCGACAGCGCAACTGACCTGTGCAAGGCGGAGATCCTGACGGTGTACCCGCATCGCCACGTCGTACCGACCGACCTATGGCGGGAGATGTGCGAGCGCGCGAAGGAACGCATCGACATCCTCGTCTACGCAGGCATCGGCCTGGCGGAAGACCCACGCTTCCTGTCAGTCCTCAAAGCGAAATCCCAGAGCGTCGTCATACGCGTCCTCATGGGTGACCCTGCGTGCGAGGCCGTCATCCGGCGCGGTATCGACGAAGGGCACCGCATCATGGACGGCAAGATCCGCAACGCGCTGGTCAACTACCGCCCCCTGTTCACCAGCCATCCGGAGATCGCGTTCCGCCTGCATGACACCGTGCTCTACAACTCGATCTACCGTGTGGATGACGAGATGCTCGTCAACACGCATGTGTACGGCATCGGTGCCTACCTGGCCCCGGTTCTGCACCTGCGGCGACTCCCCGGGGGCGGGCTATTCGACACATTCGCCAATAGCGTTCAGCAGACCTGGGAAGGCGCCAGGCCAGTAACTGAACACGACGTCACGGGAGCATGAGCCATGGGACGCATCGACTACCTTCACGACCCCGACGCCCCGCCGGCCAACTCGGTTGTGCCATCCGTCGTGGCGTTCGTGCAGAACGATGCGGGACAGGTATTGATGATCCAGCGGTCCGACAACGGCCGTTGGGCGCTGCCCGGTGGTGGGCACGACGTGGGCGAGTCCATCAGTGACACCGTCGTTCGCGAGGTCTGGGAAGAGACGGGAATCAAGGCGGAAGTCGTCGACATGTCCGGGATCTACACCGACCCTGGTCACCGGATGCAGTACGACGACGGCGAGATCCGCCAGCAGTTCAGCATCTGCTTCCGCGCGCGGCCGGTCGGCGGTGAGGTGCGTACGAGCAACGAGACGACGCAGGTCCGCTGGGTCGACCCGGCGGACCTGTCCAAGCTCGACATCCACCCCACGATGCAGCTCCGGATTGAGCACGCCATGGACCGGACGCGGACGGCTCCCTACATCGGCTGACGCTTGGCGGCGGCGACCCGTTCGAGCACGCGCGACGTGCTCGCGAGGATCTCCGGCTCGGCACGGCGAATGAACGTGCCGATCAGGCTGTCAGGCCCGTACCGACCGGCGATCTCGTTGACACGGTCTACCGGATTCGTGGGCGTGCCGTCCGGCGTGGTGTTCATGTCGCAGAAACAGAGGGCGTCATTGAGGTGCGCGGACTCGCGCGGGAACTCGCCCTCCAGCTCTTCGCGCAGGCCGCGCGCCTCGGCCTCCATCCATGCACATGAGTGATGAGCCACCAGGTTCACGACCCGTTCGTCGGCCTGCGCTACGTCGCGGAGATAGCGGGCGCCATCGAGTGGGTGGAAGCCTGTCTTGGCCAGATCCGGCGAGTAGCCGATGTCGTGAAGGACTGCTGAGGCTTCGAGCAGCTCGGCATCCTCCCCCAGGATGAGCGCAATGATGCGCGCTCGCTCCGCTACCCCCAGCGAGTGTCGCCACCGTCGCGGTAGCGGCTCGGCGAGCAGTGACTCAGCAAGGGGATAGGCCCACTCCGTCAGGTCCGACAAGCTACGAACGCTCCTCTCGAATCGGCACGGCACGGACGGTCCGCACCCTGCCCTGTCCCTCACTCGCCAATACTCCGGCGGCCTCCAGCTTGTCCAGAGCCTTGGTCACGGTGGGACGTGAGACTCCGAACCTCTTGGCCAGATCAGACGCGCTGGGGAACGGCGCCCCCACTTCGAACCGCTCGTCGACGACGATGTCCGCGATGCGCTCATCGAGCGGTCGGCGATCTACCTGCTCGCCCGCCCGGACAACACGCCACCGCCCGCCGGGGTTGGGCTCGGCGACACCTTCCTTTTTCAGTACCTCGAAAGCTCGGAGCACGGTCCCCCGGGAGACCCCGTAACGATGCTCCAGATCCACGACCGACGGCAGCTCGGTCATCTCCGGGGCGGCTGCAACTTGAGCCTTCACCGCCTCCGCGATCTCCAGGAAGGTCCCCCGAGGGCTGGCCTGCTGCGACACGCGCTCTCCTCCCGCCTTACCCGCAGTCTGGGTCAAGCTTCCCACGGTCGATTCGTGTTGAGTTTGGTCGCTCAATCGGGTTGTAGCGCAGAGTGGAAATTGTGTGATTCGCATCACATTTTCAGTGGGTTGCGTCCGCCGCGTCGGCTGTGCCGACTGTGCAGAGGTAACTCCAGCGAGGTGATTGCGGCATTCCGCGCCGTGCGGGCAGTCGCCACCTTCTCGCGCCTCGACTCGTGGCACGTGAGAGGCATTGCCAATTCAGGCGCGTCGGCGTGGACGGAACCCGCGCCTCCGTGGTCGCAACCTGCAGGTATCGCCACAGTAACTTTACTGGCATTGCATTGCAATGCCGGTGGCGGTGCTACTGGCCAACTGCAACCGTGATCGCAGGTCAAAAGGGTTGTCTGGGCAACCTGTATTTGCATTCACCCATTCACTTTAGGGAATTGGTGAATGCTTGCGCGGTGAAGGGTGCCTCTCTCTGCACCTCACGGTGCGGGCACACTGGTCCGGTGCCCGCCCTCGTGGCTACCAACCTGAACGAGGGCGGGCGTGACCAGTCCCAGCGAGAGAGAAAGGCCGGGTATGACATTACCGACCGAACGCGCACGCACCAGCTCCGAGCGTGCGGGGCGACAGGTGGCCGTTTCGCGTCAGGCGCCAAGGATCAATCGGCGGACGGTAATTGCCGTGTGGCTCGTGGTCTTGCCCCTGACGGTCGCATTGCTTGTTCTGGCGGTGCCTGCGCTGGCGGCCCCCATCGGCACGGCGGTGGCGGTTGCGGCTGTGGGTCTTGCCATTGCTCAGTGGCTCTGGCCTGGCAAGTCGGGCTCCCGCAACGGCCCAACGGACGTCTCGTGAACTGATGCCGCCGCTGGTGGTCTCAATTGTGGTCTCGAAAGCGCCCGGGTCCGGCACTGTCCGTCTTCGTCCGCTGAAGTCCAACAACCCCTTTGACCAGGCGCTAAGCCTGCTTCTAGGACGTTCACGGACGCCCCCGGACCAAGATCGGACAACTCGTAATGCGTAGGTCTCGGGTTCGAATCCCGAAGGCGGCTCTTTTGAAGCCCAGCCCAGACATTGTCTGAGCTGGGCTTTTGCGTTCAGTGGACGCGACGACAGCGCCGCGCACGTCTCCCGTGCGACGCCTCGCGTCCTTGGAAAGGCGCGATCTGCCCTTCAGCTACCGCTGCGTGACGTCATCGCGGAGGTGGCCCGCGAGGCCACCGTGCCGTGGGCACCCGTGCGGAACTGGTGGCCCAGGACCGATTGTTCGCGCGGCAGGCGGCCGCACAGCTCCTCTGCCGACTGGCCTAGTGAGGCACCGTCGAGGTGCGGGCCGCGGGGGCCTGGTGGCGTGCCGACGGTCTGGAGACGCCGTCCAGGCGCCCTGCCGTCAGCTCGTAGGCAAGGTCACGAGCTCCAATCGGCCTCCGGCGAGAGCGACGACAGCGGAGACCAGGGCCTGCAGGCAGGTGAGTTCGGCCTCCTCGTCGGGCAGTGAGAGATGCTGTTCCGCGAGGCCGTCGAAGCCGGCCAGGAAGAAGCGGGCGATGGTCTGCGCCGGCTGGGCGAGCTGGTGGCCGGTGCGCTCGGCCGTCTCGGTCACCAGCGTTGTCGTTACGGCCGTCACCTCGCGGTGGTGGCTCTCGAGGGTCTTCTGCAGCCGAGGTGTCCGGAGTGCGAACATGGACAGTTCCGTGAGCAACTGGTGGGTGGTCGGCTGCTCGCGCACGGTCCGCCACAGGGCGACTGCGAATGCCGCGACCGTCTCCTCGAAGCCGGCGTCCGCTTGCGCCGCCCCTTCGACCTGTGCGATCAGATCATGGGTGAGCTGCTCCATGACGGCGAGGTACAGATCTTCCTTCGTGCCGAAGGTGTAGTGCACCGTTGCCTGGGCCACGCCCAGCTCGGCCGCGATGGCACGGGTGCTTCCGGCAGCCACGCCCTCCCTCGTCATGAGGTCGATGGCGGCCTTGATCAGCTGAGGGCGGCGCTCTGCCGCGGAGACATGAGCCATGGGGACATCGTACCGACTTAGTCCAATGAGCAAGTCGTTCGATCAAGTAGCGATGGAACGAGGCGGGGCCTCAGCACATGCACCCCAGGCTCCCGATCAACGGTTGAACCACTCCCGCCCCGGCGCCCCCAGCATCGTCTTCGCGATCAGGATGGCGACGATCATCCCGACCACCGCGGTGGGCATCCCCCCGACGAAGAAGTTGATCAGCGAGAACAGCACGATCACGGCCTCGACCGCGACCACGGTGATCCGCACCCACCCGAACCGCTTCCACGCGAAGATCCCGGAGACGACGAGTGCGATCGCCGCGCACAGGGCGGAGTACGTGGAGAAGCGGACCAGTCCGAGCTGCTCGACTTCCTGATTGTGATCGAGACGGTCGTTCACCAGCATCATGAGGAAGAACGCGCCGAAGAGGTTGAACACGGCCTGGATCCACACGCCCACCAGCGCCGCCTTGACGCCGCCCGGCATACGCTTGCTGCGCTCCGACACCTGAGTGACCACGAGTCCCTCACCCCTTCCAGTGCACCTGAGGCCCGACGGCGCAGTTCCGCGCCACCGCCGGCCCACTGTGCTGGGTGCACCCCGGGACCGGTCCCCGCACGGCGGGGCCACAACGGGCATAGGGCGTCAGGGGGGTGCGTCAGGTGGGGATCACGACGCCGCCCTCAACCCCGCATCCCGCGCCAGCAGCGCCGCCTGTACCCGGTTCTCGCACTGCAGCTTCGTCAGGATCCGGCTGACGTACGTCTTGACCGTCGCCTCGCTGACATGGATCCGCTCGCCGGCGTCGGCGTTCGAGAGTCCCTCGCCGAGGAGCGCGAGGACCTCCAACTCCCGTTCGCTGAGCGACTCCAGGCGTCGCCGCGCCTCCTCCGCGCGGGCCGCCGCCCGGCCCGAGGCGAGCGAGTCGACGACGTGGCGGGTGGCGCCGGGGGAGAGGTACGCGTCCCCGGCCGCCGCGGCCCGTACCGCCTGGATCAGCTCGCCCGGTGCCGAGTCCTTCAGCAGAAATCCCGCGCCGCCGTGGCTCAGTGCGCGCAGTACGTTCTCGCGTTCGCCGAACGTCGTGAGGATCAGCGGGCGTACGGACGGCGCGACCCGCCGTAGCTCGGCCAGGGCACTCAGCCCGTCCAGCACCGGCATCTGGATGTCGAGCAGGGCCACGTCGACGGCGTGGGCCCGGACCAGCTCGACCGCCTCGCGGCCGTTGCCGGCCTCCGCCACGACGTCGATGTCGTCGGCGGAGGTGAGGATCATCCTGATGCCCGCCCGGATGAGCGGTTCGTCATCCGCGACGAGGACCCTGATCACAGCTCTCCCGCAAGGCTTTTGGACGCATAGGACGCGAGGACGCCCCTACCTTACTCACGCCCCAAGAGACGCCACATGCCTACGATTTGACCGTGTACGACTGCTTATCGATCAGCTTTCCGTCCCTGAAGCAGAACCGGAACAGCGGCTCGTCGTCCAGGTTGTCCGGTATCTCCGTCGACAGGAGGACCAGGCAGTCGGCGCCCTTCGGCTTCGCGGGTCCCTTGTCGCGCAGGCCGTCCGTCAGGAACGACTTGCCGTCCGGCAGCTTGCCTCGTACGGCCGTCTCGGTGTCGCCGACCTGCACGGACTTGTAGACGGACGGTTCGATCATGGCCTTGTCGCTCTCGTCCCACAGCTTGGCGATGCCCCAGACGGCCAGCGCTCCGAGACCGACGATGATCACGAGTGCGGCGCCGCACCCGATCGCGATGCCCCTCTTCTTGCTTCCCATGGCGAGGTCGAGCTCCTTCTGCTTCTCCGGCGGGCCGGACCAGTCGATGACCGCTCCACCGTCGCCGGGCCGCGCCCCTTCGCTCTGCCCCCGGAAGTCGTTCGTCGCTTCGACGAACGTCGTCACCTGCGGCGCCGAACCCGCCCGCTCCGCGCTCCCGTACGGCAGGACGCCCGCGACCCGGAACCCCCCGCCCGCCGCCGGCCCGGCATGCACCATGCCGCCGACCAGCCGGGCCCGTTCCTGCAGCCCGGTCAGCCCCTGCCCGCCGCTCACCACGAGTCGCCGCCCGCCATCCGCGGTCGTGGGCGTCGGCCCATTGGCGACCTCGACCACCAGCGAGTCCGGCTCATACCGCAGCTCTACGACGATCGGGGCGCCCGGCGCGTGCTTCAGCGCGTTGGTCAGCGCCTCCTGCACGATCCGGTACGCCGCATGGTCCGCGGCGGGTGCCAGCGACCGCTCCTCGCCCGCACGCCGCAGCTCTACGTCCGCCCCCGCGCCCCGCGACGCCTCCACCAGGCCGTCGATCCCCGCCACGCCCCGGGCCGCGGGAGCCGTATCGCTCACGTGCTCCTGCGCGTGCGTACCGTCGCGCAGGATGCCGACGGCCTCGCGCAGCTCGTGCATCGCGGCCACGGACGCGTCGCGCAGCACCCCGACGGCCTCGCGCTGCCGGTCCGTCAGCTTCCGGTCGACCTCCAGCGCGCCGGTATGCACGGCGATCAGCGCCAGCTGGTGGCCGAGGCTGTCGTGCATGTCCTGGGCTATCCGCTGGCGCTCCCGCAGGCGGGCATGGGAGGCGATGATCTCGCGTTCCCGCAGCAGTTGGGCGTTGTGCTCGTGCAACGCGTGCATGAGGGTGCGGCGTTGGGTGCGGTAGCGGGCGGCGAGGCCGGGCACGACGGTCGTTGCCACGAAAGAGAGCGTGGTGAAGACCAGCGTCTGGGCCGCGGGGAGGCTGGATTCCGTCTGTTGGACGGACAGCGCCGCATTGAGGACGTAGGAGAGCGTGAACGCCGCCAGTGCCCACCGCGGCGCCTTGATCCTCGGGCCCGCCGACCAGCCCGCGACCATCAACAGGGGCCAGAAACCGGCGAGTACGGCGGCGAGCGCGCCCGCGAGAACGAGCACGCTCGCCGGGAACACCCGCCGCAGCAGGGACATCGCGGCGGCGGCCAGCGCCACGCCGACCGTCGCCGCCAGGCCGTTGTCCTGCACGCCCAGCGTCGCCGACAGGGCCAGCACCAGGGCGAGGACCGTCTCGCCGACGATCCGCCGTCGGGACCACATCCCCGCCACGACCAGTCGTTTCCAGGCGCCGCGCGCCATCGTCGTCACATTCACAGGCCAAAGGTAGGTGTCGACGACCTTGCCCACAGCATCCCTTCGTCGCACCCGCGTCCGACGAAAGTCGCACCCTGCGCCGCGGCGGCGCTCACTTCCGGCAGGTCGGGTTTCCGGTGGGCAGCCGCCCGGACTTCAGGTACGCGTTCACCTTCCCGTCGACGCAGGCGTTGCCGTACTCGCCGAACACACCGTGCGCGATGGCTCCTTGCAGGGTCAGCAGGCGGGAGCCGGTCAGCAGACTGTGCATCGCCCTGCTGCCCCGGTAGGTGGTCGCGGTGTCGCCGGTGGCGGAGACGATCAGCGAGGGGGTGGCGTTGGCGATCGTGGTCGGCTCCTCGCGGGGCGGCTCGGGCCAGAAGGCGCACGGGGCGATGTTGTTGGTCATCGGTCCGAAGAGGGGGTGGCGGGCCCGGCTGCGCTCGACGTCGCGCCAGTAGACCTCGGGACCCCGGGGCGCGGCCGCGTCGCCGCAGATGATCGCCGCCGCGGGGCTGGCGAGAGGGGAACTCGAGGCGTCGAGCGCGAACCGCAGGAGACCCGCCAGCTCCGGGGTCGGTTCGACGGCGACCCCCTTGGCCGCCTTGTCCAGCACGCCCACGGCGCGTGCGAACGCGGCACGCTGCTCCTCCTGGTCGCTGCCGCTGCTGTTCGAGATCACATACGGCAGCACGTGCTCGTCGATGTCGTACGTGCCGACGCGCAACGGCCGTTCCGTCGCCGCGTCGACGATCCGCTGCACGGTGGCGACCACGGCGTCCCGGCTCGCGCCCAGGCCGTACGTCCCGTGCCGCGCCGCGGTCCAGGACGCCCAGGCGCGCAGCGCCCGCTCCGCGGGAATCTCCCTGCCCTGCAGCAGACGGGGGCCGTACGTGCGTGGATCGCCGGCGCTGTCGAGGACCACACGGTCGGTGCGGCCGGGGAACATCTGCGTGTACACGGCGCCGAGATAGGCGCCGTAGGAGTATCCGAGGAAGGAGATCCGGCGCTCGCCCAGCACCGAGCGGACGATGTCCATGTCGCGGGCGGTGTTGCGGGTGGTGACGTACGGCAGCACATCGCCGTGCCGGGCGGCGCACCGCTCGGCGAGGTTCTTCTGGAAGGCGACCTGGCGGTCGAACGCGGCCCGGCTGTGCCCGGCCGAGCGGATCCAGATGCCGGCGGGCCAGCCGCAGTCGAGTGCCTCACTGCGGCCCACGAACCTCGGGTCCATGCCGATGATGTCGTACCGGGCGGCCGTCTCGCCGAGGTGGGCGCGGGTCCTCAGCGGCATGCCGAGCGTCGGCTCGGCGGGACCGCCGCTGTTGAGCATCAGGGTGCCGATCCGGTGCTTCCGGTCGGCCGCGGGTAACCGGGACAGGGCGATCTCCATCGTCCGGCCCGTCGGGCGGGAGTAGTCGAGCGGCACGGTGACCCGGGCGCACCGGGCCCTGGCACGGTCCAGCGCGGTCCCCTCTTCGTCGTCCGGTCCCTGTCGGCAATCGGTCCAGGTGATGTGCTGGCGGTGGTAGGCGGCGAGCCCGGTGCCGGGGTCCTTGGCGGCGTGTGCTGCGGTGGCCGAGGCGGCGAGGGCGAGTGCGCCGGCGGCTGCGCCGAGGCGCTTTGCGGAGGCGCCCCAAGTCAGCGCGTGGGTGCGTGTTTTGCGTGTTTTCGTCGTCATGCGGCGCAAGCTAAGCGCTCTGCGGGTTGTGCCGCAATTGGTCGTCGGTTGTCTGCGGGTCCGTTGTGGCTGGTCGCGCAGTTCCCCGCGCCCCTGACGGGGCGCGATACAGCCCCGCGCTGATCACTTCGCGTCCGCATAACACTCCACCACCGCCGTCGTGAACGGAAACCGCACCGGCGTCTCGCCGAAGGTCAGCCGGCCCGCGAGGTCGGACGCCTCCCGGATTGCCGTCACGACCGTTTCGGCCTCCTCCTCGGGACAGTGCACGATGACCTCGTCGTGCTGGAAGAAGACCAGTTCCGCCGCCATGCCCGCACAGGCCTGACGCAGCGCGGCGAGGAGTAGGAGGGTCCAGTCGGCGGCGCTGCCCTGGACGACGAAGTTGCGGGCGAAGCGGCCGCGGGCGCGGGCGTTGGTGGAGGCGTAGCCCGGCACCCAGGCGTCGTCGCCGGGCGGCGCTTCGGACGGGTCGTCCTGCGGAATTCCCGCCTCCTCGGTGGTGGCGTCGGTCGCTCCGGCCGCCGGGGGACACGTACGCCCGAGCCAGGTCCGTACGAGCCGCCCCTCCTCGCCCTCCCGCGCCGCGTCGTCGACGTACGCCACCGCCTTGGGGAAGCGGCGTCTGAGGGCGGCGAGGTTCTTGAGGCCGTCGCCGGACGTCTGCCCGTACACCGCTCCGAGGACGGCGAGCTTGGCCTGGGCGCGGTCTCCGGAGAAGGCGCGGTCGGACACCGACTGGTACAGGTCGGTCTCCCGGCCGGCCACCTCCATCAGTCCGGGGTCGCGGGAGATGGCCGCGAGGACGCGCGGCTCCATCTGGTCGGCGTCGGCGACGACCAGCCGCCAGCCGGGGTCGGCGACCACCGCGCGCCGGATGACCTTGGGGATCTGCAACGCGCCCCCGCCGTTGGTCACCCAGCGGCCGGTGACGGTCCCGCCCGCGAGGAACTCGGGCCGGAACCGGCCGTCCCGGACCCAGTCCTGCAGCCAGGACCAGCCGTGGGCGACCCAGATGCGGTACAGCTTCTTGTACTCGATCAGCGGCTTCACGGCCGGGTGGTCGACGGACTCGATCTCCCAGCGGCGGGTCGATCTGACCTTGATCCCGGCCTGCGCAAAGGCCTTGATCACATCGGTCGGCAGATCGGGCCGCACCCGGCGCCCGAACGCGGCCGACACCTCGTCCGCCAGCTCCGCCAGCCGCCGCGGCTCCCCGCCGCCCGCATACCGCTCGCCGAGCAGTTCGTGCAGCACCCGGCGGTGGACGTCGGCGCTCCACGGCAGCCCCGCCCGGTTCATCTCGGCGGCGACCAGCATCCCCGCCGACTCGGCGGCCGTCAGCAGCCGCATCCGCCCCGGGTGCGCCGCCCGGTCGTGTCGGCGCTGCTGCTCGGCGTAGACCTCGATGAGATCGGCCAGCGGTACATGCACGGACTGCGGCTCGAAGAGGGGTGACTGGGCGCCGGGTTCGGCCGAGCGCTGGGGTGGATCCGGCGGTACGGGGCCGCGGCGCAGCCGGGCCAGGGCGGCGGCCGCCGAGCGGGGTTCGCCGGACCGCCCCTCGTGGCCTAGCAGGAGGGTCTCGGCGTCCTCGATGTCGTAGCACCGCTCCACTCGCACCCCCGTGGCGAGCAGGCGCGGATAGACCTCGGCGGTGGAACGCCAGACCCAGCGCGTGACCTCCGGCCGGCCGCGCACCGCCGCGGCCAGGTCCGGCTCCCGCACGACCGGTCCGGCGGGCAGCCCGTCCGAGCCGAGGGGGGCGAGCTCCGCGCCGCCGTCCTCGGCCGGAGCGAGCGCCCACCGATCGGTCATGCTGCGAGTGTGGCACCAGGGTCTGACAACGGCCTCAGCCTTGGTCTTCGCCCTCCGCGGCGGCCTTCTTGGTGGTCTCCTCACCGCTCTTCAGGAACTGGGAGAGCAGCCCGACGATGTACTCCTCCATCGCCTGCTTGGTGAGTCCGAGGCCGGACAGAACGCCGGTGCCGTTCTCGAACTCCAGCAGGGCCAGCAGGATGTGCTCGGTGCCGATGTAGTTGTGGCCGAGGCGCAGCGCCTCGCGGAAGGTGAGCTCCAGGACCTTCTTGGCGTCGGAGCCGTAGGGGACGAGCTCGGGGACCTCGTCGGCGGCGGGCGGCAGCGCGGCGGTGGCGGCCTGGCGTACGGAGTCCAGCAGGATGCCGTGCGCAGTGATCGCCTTCGCGGCCAGGCCGTCCGGGTCGGCGAGCAGACCGAGGACCAGGTGCTCCGGGCGGCCCTCGGGGTTGCGGGCCGCGACGGCCTCGTTGTGGGCGGCCATCACCGCGTTGCGGGCACGCCCCGTGTAGCGGCCGAAGCCCGCTTGCGGGTCGAGGTCGGCCGACTCCTTCGGCACGAAGCGCTTCTGCGCGGCCTGCCGGGTGACGCCCATGCTCCTGCCGATGTCCGTCCAGGAGGCGCCCGATCGCCGGGCCTGGTCCACGAAGTGGCCGATCAGATGGTCGGCCACCTCCCCGAGGTGATCGCCGGCGATCACCGCGTCCTGGAGCTGGTCGAGGGGCTCGTCGTGGACCTTCTTGATGGCCTCGATGAGTTCGTCGAGACGTACGGATGACGTGATGGTCGGGTTCGTCGACATGCGTCAACCGTAGGTTGCGCTCCCCGGCGGTGTCAACCCTTGGTTGACACTGGTCGCCGCCCACGCGCGCGTGCCCCCATGGCACGATCGCCGGGTGAGCAGCAGCACCGTCGAACGCGCCTTCCAGGCCGCCCTGTATGGCGACACCGACACCGCCCTCGACAGCGGCGCGTCCCTCCTCGCCGCCGACCCGAGCGCGGACGCCGAACTCGCCCGCCGCGGCCAGGAGTTCGTGGCGACGGCCTGGCGACGCGGCTGGCAGCCCGCCGACGTCGTACGGATCGTGCGGCGCGAGCTGGACGACGTACACGTACGCCTCGTATCGGCCCTCATCCGCGCGCAGTTGCCGGACGACCGGCCGCGCGGCCCCCGCTGGACCGCACAGCTCGACGAACTGACCGCCGAAGCCCCGCCCTCCACCGACCGCTTCTCGCACGCGACAGCCGTCCTGGAGCTGTACCGGCTGCTGCTGAGCCTGCCCGCGCTGGAGCCCCTGGACGAGCCGTCCAGCAGGCACCCCAAGTCCGAGTCCCGCATGCTCACCCGCATCCGCGCCCTGCTGGCGAAGGCGGAGGCGACCGGCTTCCCGGAGGAGGCGGAGGCGCTCAGCGCCAAGGCGCAGGAGCTGATGGCGCGGCACAGCATCGACGAGGCGCTGCTGGCGGGCCAGGCGTCCACCGCGGACGTGCCCGGCGCCTGCCGGATCGGGGTCGAGCCGCCGTACGAGCAGGCCAAGGCGGTGCTGCTGGACGCGGTCGCCACCGCCAACCACTGCCGGGCCGTGTGGAACGAGCCCCTCGGCTTCTCCACCGTCGTCGGCTTCGACCCCGACCTGGAGGCCGTCGAACTCCTCTACACCTCACTGCTGGTGCAGGCGCAGACCGCGATGACGAAGGCGGAGGCCGCCCAACGCGCGGGCGGACGCAGGCGGACCAAGACCTTCCGGCAGTCCTTCCTCGCGGCCTACGCCCACCGCGTCGGCACCCGCCTCGCCGCCGCCGCCGAGACCCAGGTCACCGGCGACCTGCTCCCGGTCCTCGCCTCCCGTGAACTCGCCGTCACCGGCCGCCTGGACCGCATGTTCCCGGAGACGACCACGACCCGGCTGCGCGGGGTCACGGACGCGGCGGGCTGGACCGAAGGGGCGGAGGCGGCGGACCGGGCGCAGGTCGGGCGCCGGAAGCCGCTGCGCTGAGCCTCCTCAGTCGCCCGTCTGCTGGAACCCGCTGAGCGAGGCGTCCGGCACGTCACCGCTCTTGAGGGCGACAGCGCCGTACTCCCAAGGGAAGTCGCGCGGGCTGGTGTCGCCGGGCAGGTAGATCTTCAGCGTCTTCGCGGCGAGGCTCTTCTCCCCGCCTTCCTCGCCCCGCACATAGGTGAGCGTGAAGGACACCTCGGCATCCTTGGCGAGCGTGAGCTTCTGGGGCTTCGCGGCCTTGTCCACGGGGACCTTGTTGACGGAGTCCCCGGTGTCCAGGCTGGCGGCGGGCAGGCCGTCCACGGTGCACTCGGCGTCGCGGTTGATGATCGTGACGGCGAGGTTGCCCGTGTCGCCGACGGCGGGTGCGCTGTTGGCGGGCCCGAAATGCATGGAGACGTTGTGCGTCTTGCAGGGCTCACCGGGTTTTGTGCTCTGCGTGACTTCTCGCTCCTCGGCGCTGTTGCTGCTGCCGCCGCCGTCGCAGGCGGTCAGCAGCAGGGCCGCGGCGAGGGCGGTGACGGCGAGAGGTGTGGCGCGCATGGGCTTCCTCAGGGGCGTGGGCGGTCGCGTGCATGGATCATCACGCATGAGGGTGGGGCGCGGTTGCGGACCCCCGCTCACAGAGCCGCCGGTGATCAGCCGAGGCTCGCCGTGGGCAGCCCCGAAGGCAGCTGCCCGCCCTCCGCCTTGGTGTACGTCTCCGCGCCGAGCCCGTCCTCCCAGGTCACCTTGAGCGTCTTTCCGTCGACGGAGTCGACCATCCCCGTCGCCCGGTCCTTGCTGCCGTCGGTGCACTTGAGGTGGATCATCGGCATGCCGGACTCCTCGCCCGCGGTCCCGCTGCACACGGTCCCGCCGGTCGCGAAGAGCCCGGCCTCGGTACCGGTGATGACCAGCGCGACGGCCTTGCCGTCGGTCGTGGCGAGCCAGCTGCCCGCCAGATCGCCGGACGCGGACGCCGACCCGCCGGTGCCGCCGCCCGTGTCCGCCGTCTCGGTGGAGGAGGCGGAGGCGCTGGGGTCGGGCGCGGAATCGTCGTCCGAGCCGCCGCCACCGCAGGCGGTCAGCACCAGCGCGCCCACCACGCCGGCGACCGCGAGTCGCACGTTCGTCACCGAAGTCACTGCTGGCTCCCAAGCTCTGGCCGGAAGGTCCGCAGCAAGCTACCAGTACTTACCAGTAGGGGACTTACCAGGAGGACTTCCGGACCCCCGGCAGGTACCCCGCGTGCGCCTGTCCACGCAGGTTCACCCGGGACAGCCCGAAGGCACGGAAGTAGCCGCGGGGCCGCCCGTCGACGCTGTCGCGATTGCGTACGCGGGTGGCGCTGGCGTCGCGCGGCTGCCTGCGCAACTCCTCCTGGGCGGCGAGGCGTTCGGCCTCCGTCGAGGACGGCCGGCGGATGATCTCCTTCAGCTCGGCCCGGCGCTCGGCGTACCGCGCGACGATCTCCTGTCGCTTGTCGTTCTTCGCGATCTTGCTCTTCTTCGCCATCAGACCTTCACTCCCCGGGCGCGGATCCGGGCCACGGCGGCCTCGATGCCGATCGTGTCGATGGTCTTGATGCCCTTCGTGCTCAGCTTCAGCCGGACGTAACGGCCCTCGCTGGGCAGCCAGTAGCGCTTGGACTGGATGTTCGGGTCGAAGCGGCGGGAGGTCCGCCGGTGCGAGTGGGAGATCGTGTTGCCGAAGCCCGGCTGGGCTCCGGTCAGCATGCAGTGGGCGGACAAGGGTGACGCACCTCTCTCGACGGTGTTGTGTAAATGGAATTCATTTTCAGTAAGATACCAGCATGGCACGCAACGAACTCCGACCGGTCATCAAGCTCCGGTCCACGGCGGGGACCGGCTACACGTACGTGACCCGCAAGAACCGCCGCAACGACCCGGACCGTATGACCCTGCGCAAGTACGACCCGGTCGTCGGCCGCCACGTCGACTTCCGAGAGGAGCGCTGAACCACCCCCATGCGCAAGGAACTCCACCCCGAGTACGGCCCCGTCGTCTTCCGTGACCGTGCCGCGAACTACGCCTTCCTCACCCGCTCCACGATGACCAGCGAGAAGACCATCGAGTGGGAGGACGGCAACACCTACCCGGTCGTCGACGTCGAGATCTCGAACGTCAGCCACCCCTTCTACACCGGCACCGCCCGCGTCCTGGACACCGCAGGCCGCGTCGAGCGCTTCGAGCGCCGGTACGGAAAGCAGGGCTGATGCTCTCCGTCGTCATCGTCGGCGGGCTGCATGCCGACGCCCGCAAGGCGACCGTGGAGCGGTTGCTCACCGACGTGCCCGGCAGCGTCGTACTCCATCACGACCTGGCGACGGCCGTCGCCGGCACGGTCGTACGGACCGTGCGCGACGCCACCGGCATCCTGTCCGCCGGTGAGGCCCCACTGGTCAACGACTGTGCGTGCTGTGCGCTGCGGGAAGACCTGGTGCCCGAACTGCTGCGCCTGCGCGACGCCGGAACGGTCCGGCTCGCGATCGTCGAGCTGTGGGACTCCGTAGAGCCCAAGGCCATGGCCGAGGTGGTCACCGGCGGTGGGCTCACGGTCACCGGCGTGATCACCGCGGTCGACCCGGCGCTCCTGCTGCCGTACCTCGGCAACGGCGACGACCTGGCGGAGCGCGGCCTCGCCGCCGCGGCCACCGACCAGCGCACGGTCGCGGACACCTTCGCGCGACAGCTGGAGTACGCCCCCGTCCTCGCCCTCGTCGACTCCCCGGAGGCCGACGACGAGGACCGCGAGCTGCTCGCCCAGCTGCACCCGACGGCCCGTCAGGTCCCGATCGGCCACGGTGACCTGGCGGGCGCTCATGGCGATCCCCCGCCGGACGCGTCCGACGACGGCCTGACGGTGCCCGCCCCGCGCCGCCGTCTGACACCCCTCGCGCAGGCGGCCCTGGCCGGCTTCGACGTCGAGTCGGCCGCCGCCGCCCAGCACCCCGCGTGCGCGCTGCTCCCCGCCGAAGCCGACGCGCACGGCGTCTCCACGCTGGTCTGGCACCGGCGCAGGCCCTTCCACCCCGAGCGGCTGTATGCGGCGCTGGAGGACCTGACCTGCGCGGCGGCCCGCAGCCGCGGCCGGTTCTGGCTCGCCGACAAGCCGGACACGCTGCTGCACTGGGACGCCGCGGGCGGTGCGCTGTGCGTGGAGAGCGCGGGCCCCTGGCTCGCCGCGCTGCCGGACGCGGCCTGGGAGATGGTGCCCCCGGTGCGCCGCGCCGCCGCCGCGATGGACTGGCATCCGGAGCACGGCGACTGCTGCCAGCACCTGGTCTTCACGTCCCCCGGCCTCGACCGCGACGGACTTCAGGAGTTGCTGGAGTCCTGCCTGCTCACCGACGCCGAGTACGCCGCCGGGCGCGACGCCTGGAAGCGGCTGCCGCCCGCCTTCGACACCCTCCTGGAGGTCTGACCCCCCATGGCCCGCAAGCTCGAACGCAAGCCCGCCAAGCCCCGCCCCAACCCGCTGGACCAGGCCAAGATCACGTACATCGACTACAAGGACACCGATCTGCTGCGGAAGTTCATCTCCGACCGCGGCAAGATCCGCAGCCGCCGCGTCACCCGCGTCTCCGCCCAGCAGCAGCGCCTGCTGGCCCGCGCGATCAAGAACGCGCGCGAGATGGCACTGCTGCCGTACGCGAGCCGCTGAGGCTTCGCGCTCCCCTCAAGACATCGCCGGGCTGTGGTGACACCCGGCGCCGACGCGGGGCCTGCTCTCCCCAGCAGGCCCCGTTCTGCTCGTGCAGTGGCACGATCCCCCGGCCGATGGAACAGGAATGGCGTGGAACGCGTCTGTTCCTAGGACACGAGGAATCCGATCCGGTCCCCGGGGCAGACGCTGGAGAGCTTCGGTAGAGCGGTCGCCAAAGCTGTAACCGCAGGACCACCGCGCGTGCACGTGCATCTGCCCATGCATCTGCACGGGAACACGGTTATGATCCGGGTCAAGTTGACCACTGCATCAATGGCCTCACCAGCCAGTGCACCACCGGGGAGCGACCTGTGGACCACGACGTGTACGACGTTGACGCGTCCGGCGTGTACAACGGCATGGCCGCCGCCCAACTGCGGGTGGCCTGGCAGAAGAGCAGGCACAGCAACTCGCAGGGCTCCTGCGTGGAGTTCGCGCGGCTGCCCGGAGGCGAGGTCGCCGTGCGCAACTCGCGCTTCCCGGACGGCCCCGCACTCGTCTACACGCGTGCGGAGATCGAGGCGATGCTCCTGGGCATCAAGGACGGCGAGTTCGACCACTTGATAGCGGGCTGAGATCCGGTCCGGGTAACGGACCGGGAACCGGCCGGCCAGGCGACAACTGAGTGTGGTCGTCCCCTGGCCTTGCGTAACGCGCGTAGAACCGCGGCCCCAGAAAGGGCCGCGGTGGATCACTCGGCCGCGCTCGGCGCCGACAGCAGGAACAGCGCCCAGACGACCTTGCCGCCCATGGTGCCGGCCAGCGGATGCCAGCCCCAGCTGTCGCTGAACGAGTCCACCAGGAACAGGCCGCGGCCGGACTCCGCCGAGAAGTCGTCCGAATCGCGCGCGACCGGGCTGTCGTCGCTGGGATCACGCACCGCGCACACCAGCCGCTCGGTCCAGCGCATCAGGTGCAGCCGCACGGGCGGTATCTGCTCCGTGACGCAGGCGGGCGCCGGCAGCGCGTGACGCAGGGAGTTGGTGACCAGTTCGGAGACGACCAGGCACACGTCGTCGAAGCGGTCGCCCAGTTCCCACTGGTCGAGCGTTCTGCGGGTGAACTGCCGCGCCTCGCGCACCGCTTCGTAGCGGGCGGGAAGGGCACAGGAGGCGGCGTTGGACACGGCCGCGGGATCCAGCGGCGGAAGGCCCTGCCGTAACGGCTCGAGCATGGTCGATCCATTCGTCCCCATGCGAGGCACTCCCGGGAATCGCGGTCGTTGCGATGCAGATGCAGCGGTGGCGCGGGACCATGGTTTCGGATGCGCCAACCAGATGCAAGGGCAGATGCACGTGCACGCGACCGAATTGGACCCTCCCGTACCGCTTCTTGGTCATTTTTTCTGCCCACTTCTCTCCTCTTGGTGGCCCCTCCTCCCTTGAACCCGGGTGGAATCTTTGGCTTCTTTCCATCTCTGTAATCGGACGAGTACTGCTCGGAGTGTTTTAGTGGCAGACTTCGGGCCCTGAAGACGGTTGGGGAGGCTGGCGAACGTGAGCGCGGGAGAGCCCGGATCGGTGGTGCGGCGGATGCTGCTCGGCTCGCAACTCAGGCGACTGCGTGAGACGCGTGGCATCACGCGCGAGGCCGCGGGGTACTCCATCCGTGCCTCCGAGTCGAAGATCAGCCGGATGGAGCTGGGCCGGGTGAGCTTCAAGACGCGGGACGTCGAGGATCTGCTGACGCTGTACGGCATCACGGACGAGTCGGAGCGCACCTCGCTGCTCTCACTCGCCAGGGAGGCCAACGTGGCGGGCTGGTGGCACAGTTACTCGGACGTCCTGCCGAGCTGGTTCCCCACCTATGTGGGCCTGGAGGGCGCGTGTTCCCTCATCCGCGCCTACGAGGTGCAGTTCGTGCACGGACTGCTGCAGACCGAGGCATACGCCCACGCGGTCGTCCGGCGCGGCATGAAGGGCGCGAGCGAGGCGGACGTGGAGCGCCGGGTCGCGCTGCGCCTGGAGCGGCAGAAGTACCTCGTCGACGAGAGCGGCCCCGAGTTCCACATCGTCCTCGATGAGGCCGCCCTGCGCCGGCCGTACGGCGACCGCGAGGTGATGCGCGGTCAGCTCCAGCACCTCATCGAGGTCTCCGAGCGGCCCAACGTACGACTGCAGATCATGCCGTTCAGCTTCGGCGGCCACTCCGGCGAGTCCGGCGCGTTCACGATCCTGTCCTTCCCGGAGTCCGACCTGTCGGACGTGGTCTACCTGGAGCAGCTCACCAGCGCGCTGTACCTCGACAAGCACGAGGACGTGGCCCAGTACGAGAAGGCGCTGAAGGAACTTCAGCAGGACAGCCCGGGGCCCGGCGAGAGCCGCGATCTTCTCCGGGGTCTCCTTCAACTCTCTTGAAACACAAGTACGATGACTTGTGATCAGACCGTGAAGTCGATCGACGGTGATGGCAGTCGATCGGTGTCTGCTAGGGATTGAGGGATCACATGTCGTCCTACTTCACCGACCTGGCTCAGCAGTACATCGACGGTGAGTGGCGCTCGGGCACAGGCTCCTGGGACATCATCGACTTCAACCCGTACGACGGCGAGAAGCTGGCGTCGATCACCATAGCCACGGTCGACGAGGTCGACGAGGCGTACCAGGCGGCGGCCCGCGCCCAGAAGCAGTGGGCCGCGACCAATCCGTACGCGCGCCGAGCGGTCTTCGAGAAGACCCTTCGCCTGATCGAGGAGCGCGAGCAGGAAATCACCGAGGTGATCATCGCCGAGCTCGGCGGCACCCATCTGAAGGCCGGCTTCGAACTCCACCTCGCCAAGGAGTTCCTGCGCGAGGCGATCCACCTGGCGCTGCGCCCCGAAGGCAAGATCATCCCGTCTCCGGTGGACGGCAAGGAGAACCGCGTCTACCGCGTGCCGGTCGGCGTCGTGGGCGTGATCAGCCCCTTCAACTTCCCGTTCCTGCTGTCCCTGAAGTCCGTGGCCCCCGCCCTCGCGCTGGGCAACGCCGTCGTCCTCAAGCCGCACCAGAACACGCCGATCTGCGGTGGCTCCCTGATCGCGAAGATCCTCGAGGACGCGGGCCTGCCGGCCGGTCTGCTCAACGTCGTCATCACGGACATCGCGGAGATCGGCGACGCCTTCATCGAGCACCCGATCCCGAAGGTCATCTCCTTCACCGGCTCCGACAAGGTCGGCCGCCACGTCGCCACCGTCTGCGCCGCGAACTTCAAGCGCTCGGTCCTCGAACTGGGCGGCAACAGCGCGCTGGTGGTGCTCGACGACGCCGACATCGACTACGCGGTCGACGCGGCGGTCTTCAGCCGGTACGTCCATCAGGGCCAGGTCTGCATGGCCGCGAACCGTGTCCTGGTGGACCGCTCCGTCGCCGACGAGTTCACCGAGAAGTTCGTCGCCAAGGTCAGGACCCTCAAGGTCGGCGACCCGAGCGACCCGCAGACGGTCATCGGCCCGGTCATCAACTCCTCCCAGGCGGACGCCCTTTCGGCCACCGTCGAGCAGGCGATCGCCGAGGGCGCGACGGCCCTGGTGCACGGCACGACCACGGACAACCTGGTCGAGCCGTCCGTCCTGACCGGCCTCCCCGCCGACTCGGCCCTCCTCAAGCAGGAGGTCTTCGGCCCGGTCGCCTTCCTCGTCCCCTTCGACGGCGAGGCCGAGGCTGTACGCCTCGTCAACGACACGCCGTACGGCCTCAGCGGCGCCGTGCACACCGGCAACATCGAGCGCGGCGTGAACTTCGCCAAGCAGATCGACACCGGCATGTTCCACGTGAACGACGGCACCGTCCACGACGAGCCGATCGTCCCCTTCGGCGGCGAGAAGAACTCCGGCCTCGGCCGCCTCAACGGCGAGACCATGCTGGACTCGTTCACCACCATGAAATGGATCTCCGTACAGCACGGGCGGAGCCGGTTCCCCTTCTAGGTTCACGTTCCCGGACCGAGGCGGGCCCTTGCGGACAGAAGCTGACCGCAAGGGCCCGTAGCTTCATCGGTGTCAGGGGGAGAGCCCCCCGGTCCCGATGAAAGGTGACGGTCATGGTCACTCACGTTCCGGCCGAGGCGCACGGCGACGAGCGCGGAGCGCTGCTGTCCTTCCTGGAGGAGCAGCGCGGTGGCATCCGGCGGTCGGTGCTGGGGCTGAGCGACGAGCAGGCGTCGAGCAGGCCGAGCGCGAGCGAGCTGTCCCTGGCCGGGCTGCTCAAGCATGTCGCCGAGATGGAGCAGGGCTGGATCGCACGGGCCAAGGGCGAGCCGCCGGCGGTGAAGCGGGACGAGTCGAACTGGCGCGAGTGTTTTCAGCTCGTGGCCGGCGAGACCGTGGAGTCGCAGCTCGCGTACTGGGAGAAGGTCGCCACCGAGACGGAGGCGTTCATCCGCTCGGTACCCAGCCTCGATGACACCTTCGCCCTGCCGAACGAACCCTGGTTCCCGCCCGACGAGCGCGTCTCCATGCGCTGGCTGGCGCTCCATCTGATCCGCGAGACGGCCCGGCACGCGGGGCACGCCGACATCATCCGCGAGTCCCTGGACGGTGCCACCGCCTTCGAACTGGTCGCCAAGGAGCAGGGCACCTCCTGGGGCTGACCCTTATCGGCCTAACCTGGACCGCATGTCAGCGATCCGTCTCCTCGTGCTCGGTGCGGTCCGTCAGCACGGGCGGGCCCATGGGTACCAGGTGCGCAACGACCTGGAGTACTGGGGCGCGCACGAGTGGTCCAACGCCAAGCCCGGCTCGATCTACCACGCCCTGAAGCAGATGGCGAAACAGGGACTGCTGCACGCGCACGAGATCGCGCCGTCCACGGCCGGCGGGCCGCCGAGGACCGAGTACGAGATCACCGAGACGGGCACCGAGGAGTACCTCCGGCTGGTGCGCGAGGCGCTGACCTCGTACGACCAGAAGATGGACGTCAAGTCGGCCGCCGTCGGCTTCATGGTGGACCTGCCGAGGGCCGAGGCGGTCGCCCTCCTCAAGGAGCGGATCCGGCGGATCGAGGCGTGGCGATCCGCCGTCACCGAGCACTACAACCCTGCGGACGGCCCCGGACAACTCGGTCACATCGGCGAGATCATGAACCTCTGGATCCACACCGCCGACGGCGAGGCCGCGTGGGCGCTGGGGCTCATCGAGCGGATCGAGGGCGGGGCGTACACGTTCGCGGGGGAGGGCGAGCCGTTCGTCGGTGTTCTCGCCGAGGGGCAGGAGAACCCGTTCGCGACGGAGCAGCCGCATCCCGAGGACAACCGTTAATCAAGTTTGACTAACCGAGTTCGGGGTACTACCTTCGAGCTGGTAGTCAAGTTTGACTAGCGAGGGAGTCCCAGTGGCCGACACGGCGATCACCGTCGAAGGCGCACACAAGAAGTACGGCGACAAGAAGGCACTGGACGGGCTCGACCTGGCGGTCGGGCGCGGCACGGTGCACGGAGTGCTCGGGCCGAACGGCGCCGGCAAGACGACCCTGGTCCGCATCCTGTCCACCCTGCTGCGACCCGACAGCGGCCGAGTCGAGGTGGCGGGACACGACGTGCTGACCGAGGCCCAGGCGGTCCGCTTCCGCATCGGCCTGCTCGGCCAGCACGCCGCGCTCGACGAGGAACTCGGCGGCCACCAGAACCTGGAGATGTTCGGCCGCCTCTACCACCTCGGCGCCCGCCACGCGCGCGTGCGGGCCGGCGAGCTCCTGGAGCGCTTCGGCCTCGCGGACACCGGACGCAAGGCGGTCAAGCAGTACAGCGGCGGCATGCGGCGCCGGCTGGACCTGGCCGCTTCCCTGATCACTGACCCGGAGGTGCTCTTCCTGGACGAACCCACGACCGGTCTCGACCCGCGCGGCCGCGCCGAGGTGTGGACCGCGGTCCGCTCACTGGTCGGCGGCGGTACGACGGTCCTGCTCACCACTCAGTACCTGGAGGAGGCCGATCAACTGGCCGACCGTATCTCGGTCGTGGACTCCGGCCGGGTCATCGCCGACGGCACGGCGGACGAGCTGAAGCGGCTGATCGGCGGCGACCGCATCGACGTCGTCCTGCGCGAGGCGGGACAGCTGGGAGCCGCCGTGGCACTGCTGCCCGTACCGAAGGACGACATCTCCGTCGACCCCGACCGCCGGCTGCTCAGTGCCCCGGTCACCGACCGGATGGCGGCGCTCTCCGGGGTCGTACGGGCCCTGGAGGCGGCCGGGATCGAGGCCGAGGACGTCGCGCTGCGGCGCCCGACGCTGGACGAAGTCTTCCTGCACCTGACGGCGGACCGAGCCAAGGAGGCCGTATGACCACATACGCACTGACCGACTCCTGGACCATGACCCGCCGTGAACTCGCCCACTGGGCACGGCAACCGGTCCAGATGATCGTCGGGCTCGTCTTCCCCGTGATGCTGCTGGTGATGTTCGGCTACCTCGTCGGTGGCGGCCGTGGCGTGCGCGGCGACTACATCGACTACCTGATGCCCGGCATGCTCGCGCTCACCATGGCCTTCGGCCTGGAGAGCACGATGCTCGCCGTCACCCAGGACCTCAACAAGGGGGTCATCGACCGCTTCCGTTCGATGCCGATGACCAACGGGGCGGTCCTGGTGGGCCGTTCGGCCGCCGACATGCTGCAGTCGGCGGTCGGCCTGGCGGTGATGATCGGCGTCGGCCACGCGCTCGGCTGGCGGGCGAACGGCTCGGTGGGGGGCTTTCTGGGCGCGGTCGGCCTGTTGCTGCTGTTCCGGTTCGCGATGCTGTGGATCGGCATCCACCTGGCGATGGTGGCGGGGAAGCCGGAGATGGTGATGGCCGTCCAGATCCTCGTCTGGCCGGTCGGCTTCCTCTCCAACGCCTTCGCCACCCCCGACTCCATGCCCGACTGGCTGGGCACGGTCGTCGAATGGAACCCGATGTCCCAGACCGCGACCGCAGTACGAGACCTCTTCGGCAGCCCAGGCGGCGAACCGGGCCACGTCTGGGCAGCCGTCGTATGGCCACTGCTCCTGCTCGCCGTGTTCTTCCCGCTGGCGGTACGGCGGTTCGGGCGGCTCAGTCGCTAGACGTTCCGCCAGCGGCGAGTGTCTCGTCTGCGGGCCCGTTGTGGCTGGTCGCGCAGTTCCCCGCGCCCCTTCGGGGCGGCCTCAGTGATGGAAGCCGGTGGCCGCCTCCCTGTCGTGTGTCAGGGGGTGCGGCTGCCGGCGCAGCTCCGGCAGCCTGGTGGGTCAGTCCTCGATCAGGGACCGTAGGTCGATGTTGACAGGGAAGGGGACGATGGTGCTGAGCTTGTCGGTGTGGACGGGGCGGTCCGGGCGGGGGACGATGACCCCGCTGTCCGTTTCGATCCAGAACTGGTGCACCACCGGAATGTCGTTCTCGCCGCGCTCAACGCGCCAGTAGTGGGCGATCCCGGCTTCGTTGTACATGGCGGGCTTGAGGAAACGGTCCACGCCACGAGAGCCGGGGGACACCACTTCAATGGCGAGGACCACGCACGCGACCGGCGTGCAGTCCAGGGTGCGGATGTCGATCCCGGTCTTGTCGTACACGATGATGTCCGGCTTGGGGACGTTACTGTCGTCGAGCCGGGTCCAGCGCTCGATGTTGACGCCGTACGGCGGCTGCTTGGCGCGTTCCAGTGAGAAGTACAGCTTGTCCCGGACCTGGTCGTGCCACCAGCTCGTAACCCCACGTACCACGATCTTCCCATCCACGAGTTCCCAGTCGAACGGGACGTCCAGCTCCTTGACCTGGTCCCAGGTCCAGCCCTCCTCGGGCGGGAACATCCAGTTCTCAGGAGTGGCCCGCGCGTGCTGCTCGGTGTGTGCCTCTGCGGCCATGACTGCTCCCATGGGGAAGATCGTGTGTGGTGGCGCTTGTATCTGTTCCCGATACGACGGTAGCGGCACCCGTACGAGTGATGCGGCATCGTTCCTGCATACGGGTGCAGGCGGGAATCGGGCTTGCACCTCACGCAACGTGAGGGCCCAGCCTGGAGCGCGTAACCCGAAGGGAGCGGAAACCGTGAGCTACTCGGTGGGCCAGGTCGCCGGATTCGCCGGTGTGACCGTGCGCACGCTGCACCACTACGACGACATCGGCCTGCTCGTTCCGAGCGAGCGCAGCCACGCGGGGCACCGGCGTTACAGCGACGCCGACCTCGACCGGCTGCAGCAGATCCTGTTCTACCGCGAACTCGGCTTCCCGCTCGACGAGGTCGCCGCCCTGCTCGACGACCCGGAGACGGACCCGCGCGCACACCTGCGCCGCCAGCACGAACTGCTGACCGCCCGGATCGAGAAGCTGCAGAAGATGGCGGCGGCCGTGGAACACGCCATGGAGGCACGCAAGATGGGCATCAACCTCACGCCCGAGGAGAAGTTCGAGGTGTTCGGGGACTTCGACCCGGACCAGTACGAGGACGAGGTGCGGGAACGCTGGGGCGACACCGACGCCTACCGGCAGTCCCGGCAGCGCTCGGCGTCCTACACCAAGGAGGACTGGCAGCGGATACAGCGCGAGGGCGACGAGGTCACGCGGCGCTTCGTCGCGCTGATGGAGGCCGGCGAGCCCGCGGAGTCCGAGGCGGCGATGGACGCCGCCGAGGAGCACCGCCAGTGGATCTCCCGCAATCACTACGACTGCGGATACGAGATCCACACCGGCCTCGGCGAGATGTACGTCACCGACGAGCGGTTCACGCGGAACATCGACAAGGCCAAGCCAGGCCTCGCGGCCTACCAGCGCGCGGCGATCCTCGCCAACGCCGCCCGGCACACCGCGTAACCCCCTGGCCCGGGCGTCGCCCTACTCCCGGGCCAGGATCACCGCCGTCCCGTACGCGCACACCTCCGTGCCGACGTCCGCGGCCTCCGTCACATCGAAGCGGAACGCCAGCACTCCGTTGGCTCCACGCGCGCGTGCCTGCTCGACGAGGCGCTCCATGGCCTGGTTGCGGGTCTGCACCAGCGTCTTCGTCAGTCCTCGGAGCTCGCCGCCGATCATCGACTTCAGCCCGGCGCCGATCTGACTGCCCAGGTGCCGCGACCGCACGGTCAGCCCGAAGACCTCGCCCAGAACCTCCTGGACGCGATATCCGGGGACGTCGTTCGTCGTCACGACCAGTACGTCCGGCTGGGGCCCCTGGCCGCCGCCGTAGTCCTCGATGCCCATGACCCACAGCTTCGCCTCACTGGCCGCACAGTGCATCCTGGAGACACCGGTGGAACCTGGGACGGACACCTTGCGTTGATAGCTTTGTCCGGCCGCACCGGCCACCGCACTTCCCAACCTCAGGAGCCCGGAACCGTGACGACGCTTGCCCTCGGACCGAGCTGGCTGGATCCGAACACGCTGCTGGACAACTTCGGGATCTGGGGCCTGCTCCTCATCGTCTTCGCGGAGTCGGGTCTGCTGATCGGCTTCTTCCTGCCGGGTGACTCCCTGCTGTTCACGGCCGGTCTGCTGATCACGTCGAAGCAGCTGGACTTCCCCCTGTGGGGCGCCATCGTCCTGATCTGCGTCGCCGCGATCCTCGGCGACCAGGCGGGCTACATGTTCGGCAAGAAGGTCGGCCCGTCGCTGTTCACGCGCCCGGACTCCCGCTTCTTCAAGCAGGAGAACGTCACCAAGGCCCACGACTTCTTCGAGAAGTACGGCCCCAAGTCCCTGGTCCTGGCCCGCTTCGTGCCCATCGTGCGCACCTTCACGCCGATCATCGCCGGCGTCAGCGGCATGCGGTACCGCTCGTTCCTGATCTTCAACGTCGTCGGCGGCATCCTGTGGGGCGCCGGCGTCACCGCGCTCGGCGCCTGGCTCGGCGACATCGACTTCGTCAAGAAGAACATCGAAGCGATCCTCATCCTGATCGTCTTCATCTCCGTGGTCCCGATCATCATCGAGCTCCTCCGGGCCCGCTCCAAGAACAAGAAGACCCCGCCCCAGCAGCCGCAGCCCCCCCAGCCCCAGGTCATGGACGACGCCACGACCCAACTCCGCCGCATCTCCCCGACCGACCAGGGCCAGCAGCAGTACGGCGACTACTACCACCAGCCCCAGCAGTCGTACGCCCCCCAGTACCCACAGCAGCAGTACCCCCAGGGTCAGGGCCAGGGCGGCTACCAGCACCAGTACCCGCCGTACAACGAGAACGGCTACCCGCAGAACTAGGGGTGCGTAGAGCGCCCGATAGGGGCGCGGGGAACTGCGCGACAAGCCACAACGAACCCGCGGCCGCCGATGGCCAGAACCCCCGAGCTCCTAGGCGCCCGGCGCTCAGAACCCCCGCGTCCGCTTGGCCGCCTTGCGACCCGCCCCAGCCCCGCCGGGAATCCGCAGGAACAACCGAGAGATCTCCGACCCCAGATTGACCCCAATGGCGATGGCCATCGCCAACGACGCGGCCTTGGCCAACGAAACCAACCCCTCGTCAATCTGGTTCTGCGCGATCGACAACAACCCGAAATACGTGGCCGACCCCGGCAACAGAGGCCCGATCGCCGCGGTCGTGAAGGGCAGCGCGGAAGCGAACCGATACCGCGACAACAGCTGCCCGAACAGCCCCACCAACCCCGCCGCCACGGCCGTAGAAGCGACCGGCGACAGATTGCCCGGGTAGTGCATCGCGCCGTACACGGTCCAGGCGACACCTCCATTGAGGGTCACCCACAGCACCGTGGACCGCTCCTGCTGCAACAGCACCGCGAACGTCAGTGACAGCAGCATCGACGCACCGATCTGCCACAGCGGCCGGTTCGTGTCCCCCAGCGCCGCGTCCGGATTCAGCTCCGCACCCAGCTTCACCCCGAAGTAGAGGACCAGGAGCACCCCGACCACGATGCCCACGAAGAAGTACATGACCTCCAGCAGCCGCGCCGCCGCGGTGATGTAGAACCCGGTCAGCCCGTCCTGCACGCCCGCCACCAGCGCCCGCCCCGGCAGCAGCGCGAACAGCCCACCGGTGATGACGGCGGACGCCTTCACGTCCACGTGGGCGACGGTCAGCGCGACCCCTATCGCGGCCGGAGGCATCGCGGCGACGGTGAACTGATAGAACTCCGGCAGCCCCCGCCCCGCGCACAGCCACGCCAGCCGGTCGCCGAGCATCGCGCCGAGCATGGCCGCGACGAACACGATCAGATCACCGCCGACGAGCACGGAGGCGGCCCCCGCGAGCAGCCCGCTGGCCAGAGTCAGCACCCAGGTGGGATACGGGTGCCGGTTGCGGCGGATCTCGGCGAGCCGCCGGTACGCCTCCTCCAGGGAGATCGAGATCTCCGGATCACTGAGGTCGTCCACGAGGTGGAACACGGCCGCGAGCCGCGTGTAGTCGGTGGCCCGGCGCCGCACGGTCCGGGACGCCGTCACCGGATCGTCGACGAGGGACGGCTGGTAGGAGATCGCCAGCAGCGTGAAGGTGACGTTCGGCTCACAGCGGTCGAGCCCGTAGGACCGGCAGACCGCGAACATCGCCGTCTCCACGTCCTCCGCGCCCTCACCGCCCGCCAGCAGCAACTCGCCGATACGCAGGGTCAGGTCGAGGACGCGTGGGACAGCCGGGCCCTCGTCCTCCGACTTGTGCACCGCCTCCGGCGCGGGCCGCTCGGCCACCGGCAGACGCAGCATCGTGCGCATCCGGTCCTGCCAGGGCAGATCCTTCGTCAGACTGACGACGGGGATGCCGCTCGGCGGCGTGAACGCGGGCGGCGCCTGCCGCGCGCGGTACATCTTCGGCGTACTGAACGCCGACCCCTCCGGCTCGTCGAACGCCGGCGGATGCACCTCCAGCCCGTCCGGCACCGCGAACTCGGACGTCGTCTCCGACTCACCGCCGGCCCTGGGCGTAGCCAGCCCCTGAGGGATCGCGAACTCCGACGTGACCTCGGAGTCGTAGACAGTCCTCGCTTCGTCCGACCGCGGCTTGCGGTCCTCCGCGTCCGTCACTGCGTAGCGCTCCCTGTACGACCCGTATCGCAGCCCTCAGTATGCGCACACATACGCGAAGGGGCCGCACGTGCGTGCGGCCCCTTCAGCGACGGCAGGATCAGTGACCGCCCTGGTCCTTGAAGCGCTTGTACGACCGCTCGATCTCGGCCTCGGCCTCGGTGCGGCCCACCCAGTCGGCGCCCTCGACGGACTTGCCGGGCTCCAGGTCCTTGTAGACCTCGAAGAAGTGCTGGATCTCCAGGCGGTCGAACTCCGACACGTGGTGGATGTCACGCAGGTGCTCCACCCGCGGGTCGTGCGCGGGCACGCACAGCAGCTTGTCGTCGCCGCCGGCCTCGTCGGTCATCCGGAACATGCCGATCGCGCGGCACTGGATGAGGCAGCCGGGGAAGGTCGGCTCGTCCAGGATGACCAGCGCGTCCAGCGGGTCGCCGTCCTCGCCGAGGGTGTTCTCGACGAAGCCGTAGTCGGCCGGGTAGCTGGTCGAAGTGAAGAGTCGACGGTCCAGGCGGATCCGACCGGTCTCGTGGTCCACCTCGTACTTGTTCCGCGAACCCTTCGGAATCTCGATCGTGACGTCGAACTCCACCGGTGGCTCCTCCATGATCAACACATAGTTCTGGTGGTTAAGTGTCCCTCACGCAGGTGTGTGATCGCGAAAGGGGCTGGTGGTCGTGCCAGAGCAGAGGCCGTGGCGGGTCGCGAAACCGCATGTGGTGCGGATCGCGAACGCCGTACGACCGCGTCTCGCACGAGCAGCGGACGCCGTACGACCGCGCGTCGCACGGGCCACGGCAGCCGTGCGGCCGCGGATCACGCGGCTGGCCCGGGCCGCGAAACCGCAGGTCGCGCGGGGTACGGGGCTGAAGACCTGGCAGTACACCACCGGTGCCGCCATCGCCGGACTGGCCGTGGCCGCCTCTGTGGTGACCGCGGCCGGCCCCTGGGACTCCTCCGGTCAGCGTACGGCCGAGCGGGACCGGGCAGCCGCCCAGGAGTCCACGGGTGGCGCAGATCACGGTCGTAATTCCGGTACGACGGCCAGGGCACCCCGGCCCGCCCCCAGCGCCGCGTCCGTGCTCACCGGCCTCGGCGGTACCGCCAACACGGTGAAGTCCGCGCCGAACGGCAGGGCCCTCGCCGACGTCCTGGACCCCCTCCTGAACAACGCCGCACTCGGCCGGCACACCGCTGCGGTCGTCGACCTCGCCACCGGCAAGCAGCTGTACGCCTCCGGCGCCGGCGAAGCGCTGACCCCCGCTTCCACCACGAAGATCGCCACCGCGGTCGCCGCCCTCTCCGCGATGGGCGCCGACCACCGCCTCACCACCCGCGCCGCCCTCGAACCCGACACCAAGGAACTCGTCCTCGTCGGCGGCGGCGACCCCACCCTCACGGCTCGCGAGGACGCCGAGGGCTGGGCCAGCCTGCGCACCCTGGCCGACAAGACGGCCGCGGCCCTGAAGAAGCGCGGGCTGCGCGAGGTGACGCTCTCCTACGACACCACGCTGTACGCCGGTCCCGAACTCCACTCCATCGGCGAGAACCCCAACCTCGCCCTCGTCACCGCCCTGATGGCCGACGAGGCCCGCACGGACGACTCGACGAGCGGCCAGGTCGAGCGGGTGCCGGACCCGGCGGCGGACGCGACGCGCACATTCGCGGACTTCCTGAAGGACCACGGCATCAAGACGACCGCGCCCGGCCCCTCCAAGGCGACGGGCCGCGCCGACACCCTCGCCACGGTGCAGTCGCCCCCGCTGTCCGCCCTGGTCGAACGCATGCTGACCAACAGCGACAACGACATCGCCGAGGCCCTGGCCCGCCAGACCGCCATCGCCACGGGCGAGGAGGCGAGCTTCGACGGCGCGGGCAGGGCGATCCAGGCCCGGCTGAAGATGCTCGGACTCCCCGTGGCGGGTGCGCACTTCAAGGACGGCAGCGGCCTGAGCCGCGACGACCGCCTCACCGCCGGCCTCCTCACCGGCCTCCTGTCGAAGTCCGCCGACCCCGCCCACCCCGAACTCCGCCCCGCCCTCACCGGCCTCCCCGTGGCGGGCTTCACGGGCACCCTGACCAGCCGCTACACCGACGGCGCGGCAGGCATCGTACGAGCCAAGACCGGCACCCTGACCGGCGTGAACGCGCTGGCGGGAACGGTGGTGGACCAGGACGGACACCTGCTGGCGTTCGCCTTCCTGGCATCGGACACGACCGATCCAGAGGCGGCGCAGAAGGCCCTGGACACGGCGGCGACGGCGCTGGCGAGTTGTGGTTGCCGCTGATCCGGCCCCCGTCCGACTCCGCACGGCCTGCCCCAAGTGGGAACGCTCACGTACCGTTGACGCATGACGAGCATCGGTGGTGCCGAGATGGTCGACTGGAATCTCGCGGTGGCGACCGCGACCCGGCTCGTAAGGCCGGGCCCCGAGGTGAGCCGCGACGAGGCCAGGGCCGTCGTCGCAGAGCTGCGCCGGCATGCCAAAGCCTCCGAGCAACACGTTCGGGGCTTCACCCGAATGGGCACGGACAGCGCCCATGACACTCCCGTACTCGTCGTCGACCGCCCCGGCTGGGTCCGGGCGAACGTCGCCGGGTTCCGGGAGATCCTCAAACCGCTGCTCGACAAGATGCAGGAGCGGCGCAGCAGCACCCCCGGCGGAGCGGTCCTCGGCGCCGTCGGCGGCAAGGTCACCGGCGTCGAACTGGGCATGCTGCTGTCCTTCCTGGCCTCCCGCGTCCTCGGCCAGTACGAGACCTTCGCCCCGGCCACCCGCGAACTCCCGGCGGGGGAGAACGGCGGCGGCAGGCTGCTGCTCGTCGCGCCGAACATCGTGCACGTGGAACGCGAACTCGACGTACAGCCGCACGACTTCCGGCTCTGGGTGTGCCTGCACGAGGAGACGCACCGCACGCAGTTCACGGCCGTGCCCTGGCTCCGGGACCACCTGGAGGGCGAAATCCAGTCGTTCTTGGGAGAGACCGACGTCGACCCCATGACCGTCCTGGAGCGCATCCGGGAAGCCGCGCAGTCCCTCGCGGGCGGACGCCCCGAGGGCGAGGAGGACGACGGCGGCCGCTCCCTCGTGGAGATCGTGCAGACCCCGGCCCAGCGGGAGATCCTCGGCCGCCTCACCGCAGTGATGTCCCTGCTGGAGGGACACGCCGACTTCGTCATGGACGGTGTCGGCCCGGCCGTGGTGCCGTCCGTCGCCGAGATCCGCGAGAAATTCCAGCAGCGCCGCGCCAAGGGCGCCTCCCGACTGGACATGGCCCTGCGCAAGTTGCTGGGCCTGGACGCCAAACTCAGGCAGTACCGGGACGGCGAACGCTTCGTACGCGCCGTCGTCGACGAGGTCGGCATGGACGGCTTCAACCGCGTATGGACCTCCCCGAACACACTGCCGACCAAGGTGGAGATCGCCAAACCGGCGGACTGGATCGCGCGGGTGCATCGCAAGGCCGAGTCGTGAATCGGCGCGGTACGTGGTGAAAGGAAGCCGTGCGTGGTGAAAGGAATTCGGCCGACGACGGGCGAACGCCCCTCCAATCACCCGTCCGAGGGACCGTGAGCCCTGGGTAGGCGTGCGATGCTCGGGGAACGGCCCGGCTCTGTCACCATCTACACACTCTGAGTGACCGAACCGAGTTCACCCCCGAAAACTTCATGAAGGGAACCGGACATGGGTCCCCATCCTGCGGTCGCGGCGATACGCCTGGCGGTTCGCCGCGTCCTCCACGACATCCTCAACGAACACAGCCACCCCACCACCGAGACCGCGCACGAGCGCCCGTCCTCGCCGCTCGTGCTCGTGGCGTGCTCCGGCGGCGCCGACTCCATGGCCCTCGCCTCCGCCCTCGCCTTCGAGGCCCCCAAACTCGGCATCCGCGCGGGCGGCGTCACCGTCGACCACGGCCTGCAGCCCGGCTCCGAAACGCGCGCGGCAGAAGTCGTCCTGCGCCTCACCGAACTCGGCCTGGACCCGGTCGAGTCCGTCGCCGTGCGCGTCGGCCGCGAGGGAGGGCCCGAAGCCGCCGCCCGCGACGCCCGGTACGCCGCCCTCGACGCCGTCGCCGTCCGCCACGGTGCCGATGCCGTCCTGCTCGGCCACACCCGCGACGACCAGGCCGAAACCGTCCTCCTCGGCCTCGCCCGCGGCTCCGGCATCCGCTCCCTGTCCGGAATGGCTGCGGTCTCGGGGGCCGACGGCCGTTACCGCCGGCCCTTCCTCCACCTCGACCGGCAGACCGCCCGCAAGGCCTGCATGGTCCAGTCCCTCCCCGTCTGGGACGACCCTCACAACGCCGACCCGGCCTACACCCGCTCCCGGCTGCGCCACGAGGGCCTGCCCGCCCTGGAGAAGGCGCTCGGCAAAGGCGTCGTCGAGGCCCTCGCCCGCACCGCCCAGCTCTCGCGTGACGACGCCGACGCCCTCGATGCCTGGGCCGGCCAGGCCGAGGCCGCCGTCCGGGACGCCGCGGGCCGCCTGGAGTGCGCGAAGCTCTATGCCCTGCCGCCCGCCGTGCGCCGCCGGATCCTGCGCCGCGCCGCCATCGAGGCAGGTGCCCCCGCCGGTTCGCTCTTCGCCCGCCACATCGAGGAAGTCGACAAGCTGATCACCGGCTGGCGCGGCCAGGGGGTCATCAATCTCCCCGGCAAAGTCGTCGCCCAGCGGCAGGGTGGCAGACTGGTGATTCGGCAAGGCTGAATCCTTGCCCCCCTTCCGGGGGGTGGGTGGCCGGTGGGACGACCGAAAGTGATGCGGGTGGACGCGAAAGACATGGGTGCCGACCTCAAGTCGGTACTCATCACCAAGGAAGAGATCGACGCGAAGCTGGTTGAGCTGGCCGCGAAGATCGACGCGGAGTACGCGGGCAAGGACCTGCTGATCGTCGGTGTCCTCAAGGGCGCGGTGATGGTCATGGCGGACCTGGCGCGTGCGCTGTCCACCCCGCTCACGATGGACTGGATGGCCGTCTCCTCATACGGAGCGGGCACCCAGTCCTCCGGTGTCGTACGGATCCTCAAGGACCTCGACACCGACATCAAGGGCAAGCACGTCCTCATCGTCGAGGACATCATCGACTCCGGCCTGACCCTGTCCTGGCTGATCTCCAACCTCGGCTCCCGCGAGCCCGAGTCCCTGAAGATCTGCACCCTGCTCCGCAAGCCCGAAGCCGCCAAGGTCGCCATCGACGTCGAGTGGGTCGGCTTCGACATCCCCAACGAATTCGTCGTCGGCTACGGCCTCGACTACGCCGAGAAGTACCGCAATCTCCCGTTCGTCGGTACGCTCGCGCCTCACGTCTACGGCGGCTGAGCCACTCGGGCCAAGCCCTGTAAGACGATCGGGAACCCCAGCGGGTTCAGCGGCGTTGGAGCATGCAGACGGGATTGCCTGCAGCCCTGTGCGGCTTCGGCCCACAATGCTGGGGTACCGTCAGAAGAACTGTCTTATCAAACTCACTATGGCAGGAGGGACGGGGCGGCACCGCTCCGTATGGATGGACGTGAAGCGATACTTCCGTGGGCCGGTCATGTGGATCGTGCTGGCCGTCCTTGCCGTGGTCGTGTTGATGCAGGTCGTCGGCTCGTCCGGCGGCTACAAGACGGTGGACACCGGCCAGGTCGTCCAGGCGATCAATGAGAACAAGGTCGAAGCGGCCAAGCTGACCACCGGCGACGAGCAGACCATCAAGGTCACGCTCAAGGACGGCCAGAAGATCGAGGGCAGCTCCAAGATCCAGGCCAGCTATATCGGCGACCAGGGCGTGACCATCGCCGGCACGCTGCAGCAGAAGTACCAGGACAAGCAGATCACGGACGGCTACACAGTCTCGCCGTCCAAGCAGAACCCGTTCGTCGGGATCCTGCTCTCCCTGCTCCCCTTCGTCCTCATCGTGGTCGTTTTCCTGTTCCTGATGAATCAGATGCAGGGCGGCGGCTCCCGAGTGATGAACTTCGGGAAGTCCAAGGCGAAGCTCATCACCAAGGACACCCCGAAGACGACGTTCTCGGACGTCGCAGGCTCGGACGAGGCCGTCGAGGAGCTCCAGGAGATCAAGGAATTCCTCCAGGAGCCGGCGAAGTTCCAGGCCGTGGGCGCCAAGATCCCCAAGGGCGTACTGCTCTACGGGCCTCCTGGCACCGGCAAGACGCTGCTCGCTCGCGCTGTCGCGGGCGAGGCAGGTGTGCCCTTCTACTCGATCTCCGGTTCCGACTTCGTCGAGATGTTCGTCGGTGTCGGTGCCTCCCGAGTCCGTGACCTGTTCGAGCAGGCCAAGGCGAACGCTCCGGCGATCGTCTTCGTCGACGAGATCGACGCGGTCGGCCGCCATCGCGGCGCCGGCCTCGGCGGCGGTCACGACGAGCGCGAGCAGACCCTCAACCAGCTGCTCGTCGAGATGGACGGCTTCGACGTCAAGGGCGGCGTGATCCTCATCGCCGCGACGAACCGGCCCGACATCCTCGACCCGGCCCTTCTGCGCCCCGGACGTTTCGACCGCCAGATCGCGGTCGACCGCCCGGACATGCAGGGCCGTCTGGAGATCCTCAAGGTTCACCAGAAGGGCAAGCCGGTCGCTCCGGACGTGGACCTGTCGGCGGTCGCGCGCCGTACGCCGGGCTTCACGGGTGCGGATCTGTCGAACGTGCTGAACGAAGCCGCGCTCCTCACCGCGCGCGGCGACAAGAAGCTGATCGACAACCACTTCCTGGACGAGGCCATCGACCGCGTCGTGGCGGGCCCGCAGAAGCGGACCCGGATCATGTCGGACAAGGAAAAGAAGATCACCGCGTACCACGAGGGCGGCCACGCCCTGGTCGCGGCGGCTTCCCCGAACTCCGATCCGGTCCACAAGATCACGATCCTGTCGAGAGGCCGGGCCCTCGGCTACACGATGGTCCTGCCGGAGGAGGACAAGTACTCCACCACCCGCAACGAGATGCTGGACCAGCTGGCTTACATGCTGGGCGGCCGGGCGGCGGAGGAACTGGTCTTCCACGACCCGACGACGGGCGCTGCGAACGACATCGAGAAGGCCACCGCAACGGCCCGCGCGATGGTCACGCAGTACGGCATGACCGAGCGTCTCGGCGCCATCAAGTTCGGCGGCGACAACACCGAGCCGTTCCTCGGACGTGAGATGGCTCACCAGCGCGACTACTCGGAAGAGGTCGCCGCGCTGGTCGACGAAGAGGTCAAGAAGCTCATCGAGACCGCGCACAACGAGGCCTGGGAGATCCTGGTCGAGAACCGCGACGTCCTGGACAACCTGGTCCTCGCGCTGCTCGAGAAGGAGACGCTGAACAAGGAGCAGATCGCCGAGATCTTCGCTCCCATCGTCAAGCGCCCGCCGCGTCCTGCCTGGACAGGCTCGTCGCGTCGCACCCCGTCCACCCGCCCGCCGGTGCTCTCCCCCAAGGAGCTGGCACTGACGAACGGAGCCAACGGCGCGACCCCGGCGATCACCACCGCCAAGGCCACCACCTCGGCGGAGCCCGTCCCGGAACCGGCCCCCGAGGAGCGTCCGGAAGGCTGACCCTCCCGGCCTCGGTGGTCTCACCAGGCCCGGAATGATTGCCGCGCCCCCCTGGTTTTAGCCTGGGGGGCGCGGCATCTTCGTATGCCTATGCACGACATCTAGGAACGAGGCACGACATGACCGACCCCGTGACGCTGGACGGCGAGGGCTCCATCGGCGAGTTCGACGAGAAGCGCGCCGAGAACGCCGTGCGCGAACTGCTGATCGCGGTCGGCGAGGACCCGGACCGGGAGGGGCTCAGGGAGACGCCGGGGCGGGTGGCCCGTGCCTATCACGAGCTTCTGGCCGGGCTGCGGCAGGAGCCCGAGGACGTTCTGACGACGACGTTCGATCTGGGGCACGACGAGATGGTCCTGGTGAAGGACATCGAGATCGTCAGCCTCTGTGAACATCACTTGCTGCCGTTCCATGGCGTAGCTCACGTCGGCTACATTCCGGCCGAAACGGGCAAGATCACCGGCCTGTCGAAGCTCGCGCGCCTCGTCGAGGTGTTCGCCCGCCGCCCTCAGGTGCAGGAACGACTCACCACGCAGATCGCCGACTCGCTCATGCGGATTCTCGAGGCGCGGGGTGCGATCGTCGTCATCGAGGCCGAGCACATGTGCATGTCGGTACGCGGCATTCGCAAGCCGGGTGCCAAGACGACCACGTCGGCGGTGCGGGGGCAGCTTCGGGACGCCACGACCCGCGCCGAGGCGATGAGCCTGATACTGGCGCGCTGACCGTCACGCCGCGGAAGCCGCCCCTGGGGTGTGGTGGTCATCGTCGTCCTCCGGGAGCTTGCAGACCCGCTCCAGGAAGATGGCCGCCGCTATGACGGCGATACCGGCCACGACCGAGAAGCCGGCGTAGATGGCCTGGTCGCGGCGGGCGGGGATGTCGAGGGATTCCAGAAGGAAGACGCCGGCGCCGCCGTACATACCGGCGACGAGGGCGGCGACCAGGGCGCTGGCCTGGCCGAAGACGACCGCTCGGGCTGCCATGAGTGGGTCGACGCCCTTGGCCTCGGGGCGGCGCTCGCGCTGGGCTTTGAGACGGGCACGCAGCGAGAGCGCCGTGGCGAGGAGGATCGCGGCGATCACGGCCAGCACGATAGGCGCGGCCAGCGGGACGCTGGGGAGCGTCCCGATCGAGTTCCAGAGGCGGGCGCCCGCCCAGGACAGGACGCCGGCGACGACGAAAACGCCGGCCAGCACCCTGATGCGCAGCTCTCTCACGGTGTCCCTTCAGCTCCCCGGATCGGTGCCGACCCTGCGGTCGAGGTGACCCGGCCGGTCCGACCCTGTGGTCGTGTCGACCTTAACGACTATTCAGGCAGCCGGAGTTCCAGGTCCTTGCGGGGGGCGACGCCTTCTCGGGTGACGTGGTCGAGGAGGTCGGCGACCGCGCCGCGGCCGGGGAGCTGGGCGCCCGGCTCCAGGTCGTACCAGGGGGCCAGGACGAAGGCGCGTTCATGGGCGCGCGGGTGGGGGAGGGTCAGCTGGGGATCGTCGGAGACGACTTCGGCGTACGCCACGATGTCGACGTCGAGGGTGCGTGCGCCCCAGTGCTCGTCCCGGACGCGGTGGAAGGCCTCCTCGACGGCGTGCGCCCGCTCCAGGAGGGAGGACGGGGGGAGGGTGGTCTTCAGGACCACGACCGCGTTGAAGTACGAGGGCTGGCTGCCGGGCTCCACGCCCCATGGCTCCGTCTCGTACACCGGCGAGACCGCCTTGATGCGGACGCCGGGGGTGTCCTCGAGGGCGTCGATGGCGCCCTGGAGGGTCTCCAGACGGTTGCCGAGGTTGGCGCCGAGGGAGATCACGGCCCGTTTGGGATTCTGCAGGGTGGTGTCGGCGGCGTCGACCTTCTCGACGACGGAGGCGGGTACCGGCTGAACGGTCGGGTCGCTGTGGCCCTCGGTGAACGATGCGGTCATACTCGGCTCCGGGTGATGGTGACGGTCACGTCGTCGAAGGGGACCGTGATCGGCGCGTCCGGTTTGTGGACGCAGACCTCGACCTCCTGGACCCCTTCGTGCTTCAGACAGACCTGGGCGATGCGCTCGGCGAGCGTTTCGATGAGGTTGACGGGCTCGCCCTCGACGACGGCCACGACCTCCTCCGCCACGATGCCGTAGTGCACGGTCTTCGCCAGGTCGTCGTCGGCGGCGGCCGGCCGGGTGTCCAGGCCCAGGACGAGGTCCACGATGAACGTCTGGCCCTCTTCACGCTCCCAGGGGAACACACCGTGGTGCCCGCGGGCCTTGAGGCCGCGCAGCGCGACACGATCCACGCGAATCACTCCTGCAATCGTCGGTAACGGCCGATGTGCACCGGGTGCGGGCGGCGCACCGGCCTCAAACGAATCTACCTGCGGACACTGACAGGGCCGGGCCACGGGGGTCCGTGCCCGAGTCGGGCTCGCAGCTTTCATCGTGTGTTTCCCCGGGGGAACCCGGCGGCTCACGGGTTGGTAGCCGCCCATACCCGGGGCTCGGTGATTCCAACCACTTCTCGCATCCCCTTGGTCCCTCAAGGTGCGCCTACCCACTCAGGCGGGTGTGTCGTCGCCTTCCTCCTCATCGGTTTCGGCCAGAACCGGGGAGGCGTGGTGCGACCAGAGCTTCCAGCCGGCGGGGGTCCGGCGGAACACGTTCGTGGCGACGACGAGCTGTCCGACCAACGGGCCGAGTTCCTCGGTCCCCTCGGGGGCGGGGCCGCCGCTGAGGATGTTCTCGGTGCAGGTCACCAGGGCGGTGTCACCGGTGACGGAGACATGCACATCGGTGAGGAAGAACTGGATGTAGTCGGTGTTCGCCATGATCAGCGCATACGAGCGCAGGACCTCGCCGCGGCCGGTCAGTACCGGCCAGCCGGGGTGCACGCAGGAGATCACGCCGGAGTCCGCCGGGTCGTGGTAGGTCTCGTCGACACCGAGGTCGGACGGGGTGAGCCAGAGCGAGGACAGCTCTTCGAAGTCGCCGCGTTCCATCGCTTCGTAGAAGGCGGTGTTGGCGAGCTCGACCTGCTCGACGTCGGTGTGGGGGGCGCTCACCGGGCTCCTTCGGCGCCGCGCGCTCCTTCTGCGCCGGTGGTACGCGCTCCCTCCACGGCGCGCGCGACCCGTACGGCGTCCGCCGTGGCGCGTACTTCGTGTACGCGGACCGCCCATGCGCCGGCGTGCGCCGCGAGTGCGGAGACGGCTGCCGTGGCGGCGTCGCGCTCGCGTGCGGGCGGGGGTGCGCCCTCCGGTCCGGCCAGGACGCGGCCGAGGAAGCGCTTGCGAGAGGCGGCGACGAGCAGGGGATGGCCGAGGGCGTGCAGGCGGTCGAGGTGGGCGAGGAGGATCAGATCGTGTTCGGCTTCCTTGGAGAAGCCGAGGCCGGGGTCGACGATGATGCGGTCGGGGGCGATGCCGCCCGCCAGGACGGCGTCCACGCGCGCGTGGAGCTCGTCGAGGACTTCGCTGACGACGTCGGCGTAGACGCCCTTGACGGTGCTGCCCTCCAGGAAGCCGCGCCAGTGCATGACGATGAAGGGGGCGCCCGCTTCCGCGACGACGGGGATCATCGCGGGGTCGGCGAGGCCGCCGCTGACGTCGTTGACGAGGGCGGCGCCGGCCGCGAGGGACTGCTGGGCGACGGAGGCGCGCATGGTGTCCACGGAGACGGTGACGCCCTCGGAGGCGAGTTCGCGTACGACGGGGATGACGCGCCTGAGTTCCTCCGCCTCGTCGACGCGTGTGGCGCCGGGCCGGGTGGACTCGCCGCCGACGTCGATGAGGTCCGCTCCCTCGGTGACCAGGGCGAGGCCGTGCTTGACGGCGGCCGTCGTGTCGAACCAGCGGCCGCCGTCGGAGAAGGAATCGGGGGTGACGTTCACGACTCCCATGACCGCGCAGCGGTCCCACTCGGGAAGACCGGCGACGTGCCCGCGTCCGCTCTGCTTGCTCATACGTTCAGCGTAGGCCCCGGTGGGGCCGCCGAGCTCCGGCGGCCCGAGCTCAAGCCCCGGGCTTGGCGGGCGGGGCTTGCGCTCGGGCCTGTCTATGCCGCGCGGACGTCCCTCTCCCCGACCGCGTGGGCGCACGGGCGCGGGGTGGTCCTGCGGCGGCGCAGGAAGCGGGGGAGGGGGAAGGCCAGGTTGACGAAGCCTTCCGCCTGCATGGCGGCGAAACCGATGCGCGGGAGGTCGGCGGAGGCGCGGTAGACGACGAAGCGAGGCTCCCAGCGGGGCCGGAACTTCGCATTGAACTTGTACAGGGACTCGATCTGGAACCAGCGCGAGAGGAACACCAGCAGGCCCCGCCAGGCGCGCAGCACCGGTCCCGCGCCGATCTTCTCGCCGCGTGCCAGCGCCGAGCGGAACATGGCGAAGTTGAGCGACACGCGCGCGATGCCGAACTTCGGGGCCGCCTGGAGAGCCGCCACGATCAGCAGTTCGTTCATGCCGGGGTCGGCCGAGCGGTCGCGCCGCATCAGGTCCAGGGACACCCCGTCCGTGCCCCAGGGCACGAAGTGCAGGACCGCCTTCAGGTCGCCGTACTCACCCGGCTCGTCGTCGGCCTTGTGGGCGGTGGCGATGAGGCAGTCGCCGTCGGCCGCGTCGCCGATGCGGCCGAGGGCCATGGAGAAGCCGCGTTCGGTGTCGGTGCCGCGCCAGTCGTCGGCGGCGCGGCGGATGCGCTCCAGCTCGGTCTCGCCGAGGTCACGCACGCGTCGTACCCGGGTCTCGTAACCGGCGCGCTCGATGCGCTTGACCATCTGACGCACATTGCGCATCGCACGGCCGGTGAGGGAGAAATCCGGGACGTCCACCACCGCCTCGTCGCCCAGTTCGAGGGCGTCGAGGCCGGTCTCACGGGTCCAGACCTCGCCGCCGGTCTCGGAGCAGCCCATGACGGCGGGCGTCCAGGAGTGCGCCTTGGCCTCGTCCATGAACCGTTCGATGGCGCCCGGCCAGGCCTCCACGTCACCGATCGGATCGCCGCTTGCCAGCATCACGCCGGACACGACGCGGTACGTCACCGCCGCCTTGCCGCTGGGGGAGAACACCACCGCCTTGTCGCGGCGCAGGGCGAAGTGGCCGAGGGAGTCGCGGCCGCCGTGCTTGTCCAGGAGGGCGCGCAGCCGGGCCTCGTCCTCATCGGTGAGGCGTGCGGCCGGGTGTTCGGGGCGGAAGGCGAGGTAGATGGTCGTGACCGCGGTGAGCAGGCCGAGGGCGCCCAGGCACATGGCGACCGTCCACGACGTGGTGCCCCGGTAGTCGACCGGGCCCTCGAAGCCGAACAGGCCGTACAGGACGTGCGTGAGGCGGTCGGCGAGGCTCGGGTCGCCGACCAGGGTCTTGGGATGGGCGTTGACGATGAGCAGCCCGAGGAGGAGCGAACCGGCGCCCATGAGGACGAAGTTGGCGAGCGCGCGCCATCGGCTGCGCGGGTCGGGCAGGGCCCTGAACTGGTCGCGGTGGCGCACCAGCGGCGCCAGCAGCGCCAGCGAGATCACCACGCCGACCACGGAGTGGCGGTACGTGAACTGCGCCAGCGCGCCGAACGGCAGCAGGGCGACGGCGGCCCGCCAGGCCCGGCGCTTGCAGCGCCGCAGGCCGTGGGCGAGCAGCAGCAACAGCACGCCGGCGCTGAGCGAGAGTGCGGCCGCGAACGGGCCGAACGAGCCGGGCAGCACCTCGGCGAGCGTGTGCATACGGCTGTGCCTGAACCGTGGGAAGACGCCCGCGGCGATGTCCAGCAGGCCCACGAGGGCACACGCTCTGGCGACGAGGACGGGAACGGCTTCGGGGCGCGGGCCGCGCAGCACGTGCCGTACCCGGTGTGTTCGCTGCGGAACCCCACCCGACATTTCCACATCTGTCCTGACAGACATCGCATCCCGTAGTTCTGCGAGAGACCTTGGATCCGGTACCGATTCGGGCATCCGGCGACATTGCGCCCTCTAGGACGGTGTCTCGGAGGGAGAGGTTCACTCGTCTCCTCAAAGCTGTTGAAAAGGCCGGGGAAAGCCCCGGACAAGCCCTTGCGAAGACGTGCGGGGCGAGCCGGAGAGCGCAGGCAGGGAACGGTTCATGGGTCTCACGAGCAACAAGGTGCTGGCGCTGGCGGTCTGCACCGCCGTCCTGCTGTTCGCCGGCACGGTGTGGCTGTGGCCGCGGCTGGCCCGGCGGACCTGGCGGGCCGTCAGCGGCCGGGTCGCCCTGCTCCTCGCCGTCCAGCTGACGCTCTTCGCCTCGGCCGGCCTCGCCGCCAACCAGGCCTTCGGTTTCTACGCCAGCTGGGCGGACCTGCTGGGCCAGGAGACCGACGAGGGCGTGGTCGTCGACCACACGCCCGGCGGCCCCGCGGACGACCCGCTGCGAGTCGTCGACACGGGGAGCGTTCCGGGGGCGGGCAGCCCCGGCGCGCGTACCGGGGGCCGGATCCACGAGGTCGAGCTCCTCGGTCGTACGACACACATCGCCACGCGCGCGTACGTGTACTTGCCGCCGGAGTACTTCCAGGCGCGATACCGCACGCGCACATTCCCCGCGGCCGTCGTCCTCACCGGCTATCCGGGCACCGCCAAGGCGCTCGTGGACAAGCTCGACTATCCGCACACCGCCCGTGGGCTCGCCAAGGAAGGCCGTATGCGGCCGATGATCCTGGTGATGCTGCGGCCGACCGTCGCACCGCCGCGGGACACCGAGTGCGTGGACATCCCCGGCGGGCCGCAGACGGAGTCGTTTTTCGCCAAAGATCTGCCGGACGCCGTGGCCGGGCACTACAGGGTGGGCGGAAAACCGGGGAGTTGGGGCATCATCGGCGACTCGACGGGCGGCTACTGCGCACTCAAACTCGCCATGCATCACCCCCGGGTCTACGCCGCCGGAGCGGGCCTGTCCGCGTACTACAGGGCGCCGATCGACCCCACCACGGGCGACCTCTTCCACGGCGACAAGACGCTGCGGAACCGCGCCGACCTGTTCTGGTACCTCAAGAACATGCCCGCGCCCGACACTTCACTGCTCGTCAGCAGCAGCAAGATCGGTGAATCCAACTACAAGGACACACTGAAGTTCATAGAGGGTGCCAAGGCGACCAACCGGACGCGGATCTCGTCGATCATCCTGGAAAGCGGCGGGCACAACTTCAACACCTGGCGGCGGGAGATTCCGGCGACACTGGAGTGGATCAGCGGGCGATTGAGCGACCGGTGAACCCGAAACCCGCTTGAGCCGTATGAATGAGACGGGATGGCTGTGTTTTTGCGGGGCGGGCCACCAAGATTCGCCTACGCGCGGTAAGTTTCTGGCCATGCCACGTGGACGTCACCGCCATTCCCCGCCCTTGCACAGGCTCCTGCCTCCGTCGGCGATCGCAGGCGTCTCGGTCGTCTGCGCGCTAGGCCCGTGGGTGTTCTCGGAAACGACGGTGCTCCGCGGCCTTGCCGCGGCCGCCGCGGCGACGGCGGTCATCGGTGCGGTCGTGCTGCGCCGTTGGGACACACAGGCCGGCAAGCAGGTCGCCGACCTCACGCGCGCGCGTGCGAGCGACGAGTGGCGGCACGAGGAGCGCGTCGCCGAACTCGAGACGGACCTCGAGGAGTCCCGCGAACTGCGCGCCAAGCTGGAGCAGCGGCTGCGCGCGAAGCGTGCGGAGCTGGCCGGACTGCGCAATGAGCACGCGGCGTTGCTGCGCCGGTACGCCACCGCGGAGACCGAGCGCGCGACCGCCCTGGAGGGCCGCCGCCTGCTGGAGATAGAGGCCACCACCACGCCGGCCCGTGCGCTGCCGCCCGTGCCGGCGCAGGCGTCCGCTCCCGAGGAGGAGACCGACGCGGTGGCTGCCTCGGACGAATCCGCCGAGCCGGTGGACGCCGCCGAGGACGAACAGACGGGACAGGCGGAGCAGGCAGAGCAGGTCGAGCCGACGGCTCCCGCGGTGTTCTCTCCCGAGGGGTCCAAGCTCTTCCTGCGCGCCAAGGTGGCGTTGGCGAAGTTCGACGCGGACAGTGCGCCCAAGGGGGACGCCGAGGCCGCGCCCAAGGGGGACACCGACAGTGCGCCCAAGGATGGCGACGACGCTCCCAAGGGTTCGCCCGACGACGACGGTTCGCCCAAGGGCGGGGCTCCGGGCGGGCAGGAGCCGGTGAAGGCCGGTGCCGGGGAGGCCGCGCAGGAGGACGACGCGCAGGGGAAGCCCGAGGCGGTCGACGGGCACCAGCGCGCGGCCGCCACCTCCATGGGCAAGTCGGCCCCGTCCGGGCAACAGCCCTCCGGGCACTTCACGGTGCCGACCGCCGTGGCCGTCGTACCGGCGACGCCCGTGCGGCGTCCGGCGGTCGAGGGCGGCTTCGACTTCTTCGGTACGAAGACGGAGTCCGAGTCGGAGGCCGCCGCGCTGGAAGCCGTGCAGAACGAGGACCTCGCCGACGTCGTCGGCCAGGAGGCGCTCGCGCTCCACAAGGCGGAGACCGAGGCGGAGTTCAAGCCGGCGGACGCGGAGTCGCGCGGTGTCGGGCAGGTCATCGACCTGACGGCGCACGACGAGACGGAGCAGATCGACGTGCAGGGGCTGCGCAGCGCAGTTTCCTGAAGCCGCTCACCAGCTGGGCGGCTCGGCTCAGGCCATCCACCGGTCCGGCCGCGCGTCCCTGCGTCCCGTCCGTGACCGCTCCGCCTGCCCGCGCAGCAGCTCCGCCGCCTCCTCAGCGTCCCGCAGCCGCGCTGTGACGGTCTTGTTGGCCCCCGTGTCCACATGTACGTCAGCAAGCCGCCAGACGCGCTTCCAGGGCCCCTGAGCCAGCCGCACGCTCTGGACCTTCGCGTGCGGTACGAGCGCCAGGCTCCGGCGCAGCAGCCCGTGCCGGGAGGCGAACACGGTGTCGGTGACCGCGATGCCGTAGCCGCGCCACCACAGCGGCAGGCACCGGCCGGCGCGGCGCGGCGGCCGGGACAGGGACGGCGGCACCGTCACCCCGGGCAGCACGCGCGCGATGACGGCCTCGGCGATCTCGCGCGGGGCGACCGGCAGCAGCAGAGAGTTCGAGGACCCGGCGACATCCAGCTCGACCCGCACCCAGCCGCGCCTCCGCCACAGCAGCGGCTCCACGATCCGTACGGTCTGCACCCGCCCCGGCGGCACCGTCTCGTGGACGCGGTCCAGCAGGCCGCGGTCGATGCGCAGCCCGTCCGGGGACTCGGCGACCGTCCAGTCGTACTCCGCGACGAACCGTCCCACGCTGCTCGCGCCCGCCGCGCCGAGCAGCGGCAGGGCGACCGCGAGGACCGTCCACACGCTGTGGGTGGCGAGCCATATCAGCGGCGGGACGACGAGCGCGGCGGCGAGGGTGCCCCAGGTCGCGCCGGTCAGGACGAGGGAGACAGCGAGGACGCCCGGAGGCGTGCGCAGCAGCTCCTGCGCCGGTGCTTCCCCGACTTCGTGCGCCGTCTCGGGCGCGAAACCCGCCGCGCGCGCGAGCAGTTCGGCGCGCAGCGTGCGCGCCTCGTCCGCGCCCAGGAAGGCCAGTTCGTCCTTCTTGTCCGTGCCGACGACGTCGAGTTTGAGCTTGGCGACGCCCGCGACCCGCGCGAGCAGCGGCTGGGTGACGTCGACGGCCTGGATGCGTTCGAGCCGGATGTGCGCGGCACGCCGGAACAACAGGCCGGTACGGATGCGCAGTTCGGTGTCGGTCACCGCGAAGTGCGTGAACCACCAGGTCAGAAAGCCGTACAGGGCGGCGGCCGGGAGGATCACGGCGAGCGCGATCAGCAGTGTGGTCGTCGTCAGCCTGGTCAGCTGGCGCTGCGTCTGGTCGGGGTCGTGGAGCGCCCACCCGATGATCACGGCGACCGGCGCCCACGCCCGCCTCAGCGGTGTCACGGGATGCAGCCGCCGCTCGGTGACGGGTTGCTTCTCGCGTACGGCGCCCTCGACGCCCGGCGCCGTCACAGCCCCGCCGATCGGGCCTCGCCCAGCTCGGTGAGCCGGTCGCGCAGCCGTTCCGCCTCCACCGGATCGAGCCCCGGAATCGTCGCGTCGGTCGCGGCGGCCGCGGTGTGCAGCTGCACGCTGGCCAGCCCGAAGTGCCGTTCGACGGGCCCGGAGGTGACCTCGACCAGCTGCATCCGCCCGTACGGGACGACGGTCAGCTCACGCCACAGCACACCCCTGCTGATCAGCAGGTCGTCGGCGCGCTCGGCGTACCGCCAGGAGCGCCAGTTGCGCTCGACCATCACCCAGCCCCATATCAGCAGGGCCAGCGGCAGCACCGCGAACGCGGCCCACGCGGGACCCGCGAACAGACCGGGCAGCAGACCGGTGGCCGCCGTCAGCAGCCCCAGCCACACCACCAGCAACAGCCTGCGCATCCGCAGCAGCCCGGGCGGCAGCCCGATCCACGCCGACTCGACCCCCGCCGCCTCCGGGTTCTCCCGGCTCCCCGTCTCCATACGGCAAGCGTACGTAGGGGAGACTGGGGCCATGACTCCTACGACGGAGACCACGGTCGGTATCGGCGGTGCCGCGGAGAGCACCGACATGGTGCTCAACATCGGGCCCCAGCACCCGTCCACGCACGGCGTGCTGCGGCTGCGGCTCACCCTCGACGGCGAGCGCATCACGAGCGCGGAGCCCGTGATCGGCTATATGCACCGCGGCGCGGAGAAGCTCTTCGAGGCGCGCGACTACCGCCAGATCATCATGCTCGCCAACCGCCACGACTGGCTGTCGGCCTTCTCGAACGAGCTGGGCGTGGTCCTCGCCGTGGAGCGCATGCTCGGCATGGAGGTCCCCCCGCGCGCGGTGTGGACGCGCACGCTGCTCGCGGAGCTGAACCGGGTGCTCAACCACCTGATGTTCCTCGGCTCGTATCCGCTGGAGCTGGGCGGGATCACTCCGATCTTCTACGCCTTCACCGAGCGCGAGGAGCTCCAGCACGTCATGGAGGAGGTCTCCGGCGGGCGGATGCACTACATGTTCAACCGTGTCGGCGGCCTCAAGGAGGACCTGCCCGCGGGATGGACCACGCGCGCGCGTGCCTCTGTCGCAGCCCTGCGCTCCCGTATGGACCGCTTCGACGACCTGGTCCTCGGCAACGAGATCTTCCGCGGGCGCACCCGCGGGGTGGGCGTTCTCGCGCCGGAGACCGTCCACGCGTACGGCGTGAGCGGGCCGATCGCGCGCGGCTCCGGCGTCGACTTCGATCTGCGGCGGGACGAGCCGTACCTCGCGTACGGCGAACTCCAGGACACCCTCCAGGTCGTCACCCGGAAAGAAGGCGACTGCCTCGCCCGCTTCGAGTGCCTCCTGGCGCAGACCCACAACTCCCTGGACCTCGCCGACGCCTGCCTGGACCGGCTCGCCGAGCTGCCGCCCGGCCCGATCAACCAGCGGCTCCCCAAGGTCCTGAAGGCGCCCGAGGGCCACACGTACGCCTGGACCGAGAACCCGCTCGGCATCAACGGCTACTACCTCGTCAGCAAGGGCGAGAAGACGCCGTACCGGATGAAGCTGCGGTCGGCGTCGTACAACAACATCCAGGCGCTGGTGGAGCTGCTGCCGGGGACGCTGGTGGCGGACATGGTGGCGATCCTGGGGTCGCTGTTCTTCGTGGTCGGGGACATCGACAAGTAGTCGGGGACATCGACCAAGTAGGAGCCCCTAGGTGAGCGGGTTCGGAATTCCAACCGGCTGCACCAGCCATCCGAAGTCGCCGAGGCCGCCGACCGCTGTGAGTTCGGCGCCCTCTCCCGCGTTCGCGAGGGCGCGCACATAGGCCGCGGGGTGTGTGGTCGCCAGCGCGAGCGGGGGCCGGGCGCCTGCGATGCCCAAGGCGCGCAGAGCTTCGCGCTGGCGCACGAGGAGCGCGCCGGGGAGCGCGTCGAGGGACGCGCACGCGTCCAGCGCGACGTGCGCCGTTATGTCGCAGGACCCGTCCGGCACGGGCCGCGTCTCGTGCCCTTCCCGGAAGCCGGTGAGCGTGCCGAACGGCGGGCGGGCGTCGGCCGTGTGCACGTAGTCCACGGCGACCGCGAGCCCCCGGTCGAGCGTCGCGACCGCCGCCGCCCAGGCCTCGTCCCGGGGCAGCCCGATCTCGGCGCGCAGCCCCTTCTCGGCCGACAGCGGCCACCACCGGCTGAGCCACTCCGCCTCCGCCCCGGAGACGCGCTCGCCGAGCAGCTCGGCCCCGTCCTCCCGGACGAGCACCAGCCGGGGTATGCCCGAGGAGTCGACCTCGGCGACCTCCACGGGCACGTTGTCCAGCCACTCGTTGGCGAACAGCAGCCCGGTCGCGCCCCGCGGGGGTGCGCTGAGCCACTCGATGCGGTGGTCGAGGCCCGCGGGGCGGTCGGCGACCTCGACGGCGTACGCGCGCGTGCGGGCGGCCACGCCGGCGGGCAGCGCGGCCAGCACGCCGGTGACCAGCTCCCCGCGCCCCGCCCCCATGTCGACGAAGTCGAGCGACTCGGGCCCGCCCAGCGCCTCGTCGACCAGGCACAGCAGCCGGGCCACGGCACCGGCGAAGAGCGGCGACGCGTGCACGGACGTACGGAAGTGGCCGGCCGGGCCCTCGGGCCTGCGGTAGAAGCCGTCCGGCCCGTACAGGGCGGCCTCGGCCGCCGCCCGCCAACCGCGCCAGTGCCCCGCTGTCTCGTCCGTCACGCCGTCAGGTTAAGCGCACAGGGGAACGGAGCCTCCACCTTGCGGAGTATGCGCGCCCGATGCGGATCGACCCTCCGGTTGACCCCTGCACGCATCTTGCTTCCCTACGCTGGGTTACGTGCAGCGCCTCTACGACTTCCTCCGCAGGCACCCGACATGGGTGGACAGCTTCTGGGCCGTCCTCCTCTTCGGGATCTCTGTGGTGAGCGAAGCCGTCCGGCAGGAGGCCGGGCAGTCGGCTCCGGGTACCGACTCCGAGGCGGCCATCGTCCCGGTGCTCCTCCTGTTGTCGCTAGTCATCGCGTTGCGCAGGCGTATGCCGGAGAAGATGCTGCTGCTCGCCATCGGCGTGGGAGTGGCGCAGCTGGCGCTGAACGTGGCGACGACACCCGCCAACTTCGCCTTCCTGGTGATCACCTACACGGTGGCCGCGACCGGCGCCCGCTGGGCCTCCCGGCTCGCGCTGGCCGTGGGCCTGACCGCGGCGCCGCTGGCGCAGGTGCGCTGGCCGGAGAAGGAATCGAGCGTCCTGGGCAGTATCGCCCTGATGATCTTCATGACGGTGCCCTTCGCCCTCGCCTGGGTGCTCGGCGACTCGATCCGCACCCGCCGCGCCTATTACGAGCAGCTCGAGGAGCGCGCCACCCGGCTCGAGAAGGAGCGCGAGGCGCAGGCCAAGGTCGCGGTCGCCGCCGAACGCGCCCGGATCGCGCGTGAGCTGCACGACGTCGTCGCGCACAACGTGTCGGTGATGGTGGTCCAGGCCGACGGCGCCGCCTACGTCCTCGACTCCGCGCCCGACCAGGCCAAGAAGGCCCTGGAGACGATCTCCTCCACCGGCCGCCAGGCCCTCGCCGAGATGCGCCGCCTGCTGGGCGTGCTGCGCACCGGCGAGCACCAGGAGAGCGGTGAGTACGTCCCGCAGCCCGACGTCGAGCAGATCGACGAGCTGATCGAGCAGTGCCGCACCTCCGGCCTGCCCGTCGACTTCAAGGTCGAGGGCACCCCACGGCCACTGCCCAGCGGCGTCGAGCTCACCGCGTACCGCATCGTGCAGGAGGCGCTCACCAACACCCGCAAGCACGGCGGGCCCAACGCGGGCGCCAGCGTGCGCCTGGTCTACTTCGACGACGGCCTCGGCCTGCTGGTCGAGGACGACGGCAAGGGCGCCCCGCACGAGCTGTACGAAGAGGGCGGCGCCGACGGCCAGGGGCACGGCCTGATCGGGATGCGCGAGCGGGTCGGTATGGTCGGCGGCACCCTGGACGCGGGCCCGCGCCCGGGCGGCGGCTTCCGCATCAGTGTGCTGCTCCCGCTCAAACCAGCGCACTGACACCGACGCACGCCCCCTGTTGACACCTGTCACGCCCTGGCAGACGCAGACACAGACCCGACGAGACTTCAGACGAGACAGACGAGAACGGAAGAGGCCCCGATGACGACGATCCGCGTGATGCTCGTCGACGACCAGGTGCTGCTGCGCACCGGGTTCCGGATGGTGCTGGCCGCCCAGCCGGACATGGAGGTCGTCGCGGAGGCGGGCGACGGTGTCGAGGCGCTTCAGGTGGTGCGTTCGACCCCCGTCGACGTGGTGCTGATGGACGTACGCATGCCGAAGCTCGACGGCGTCGAGGCCACGCGCCGCATCTGCGCCGAGCCCGATCCGCCGAAGGTGCTGATCCTGACCACCTTCGACCTCGACGAGTACGCCTTCTCGGGGCTGAAGGCGGGCGCGTCCGGCTTCATGCTCAAGGACGTGCCGCCCGGGGAGTTGCTGACCGCCATCCGGTCGGTGCACAGCGGCGACGCCGTCGTGGCCCCCTCGACGACCCGGCGCCTGCTCGACCGGTTCGCGCCGATGCTGCCCAGCGCCGGCAAAGAGCCGCAGCACAAGGCGCTGGAGCGGCTCACCGACCGCGAGCGCGAGGTCATGGTGCTGGTCGCGCAGGGGCTCTCCAACGGGGAGATCGCGGCCCGGTTGGTGCTGTCCGAGGCGACCGTCAAGACCCATGTGGGCCGCATCCTGACCAAGCTGGGGCTGCGGGACCGGGTCCAGGTGGTGGTCCTGGCGTACGAGACGGGGCTGGTGCGGGCCGGCGGACACGGCTGACCGGGGGGACTTCCAGGACTTGACGTCCTGGTGGTAGGGCGTCGTCGAGACCCTGGATCTCGCTCTCACCAAGCACGACGGCGTGGTGATCGCGCCCATGACGGTCACCGACTCCGGCTACTTCGGCGAGAGCGTCGGCCGACTGCGGCGGAAAGAACGTCCCCCTGCGCAGGGAGAGTTGGGCGGTACGGAAGCTCAACCACTGCCTGGAGCAGCTGCGTGAGCCGGAGTTCGCCGAGCATCTGTGGACGGACCACTCGCCCGTGCCCAAGACCGAGGGCCCGGTGCGGACGCGGCTGAGGCAGGCGCGGGTCGGCATCAGGCACATCCGGTTCGACTGACGCGTCCGGCGGCTACCTGAGCAGCGCCTCCAGGAAGTCGCTGCCGAGCCGGGCCATCGCCGTGACGTCCAGCTGGTACAGGACATAGCGCCCACGCCGACGGGTGGTGATCAGGCCCGCTTTCTTCAGCACGCTGAGGTGCCGGGATATCTCGGGGGCCGTCATGCCGTGGATCTGTACGAGTTCGCTGGTGGTGTACGTGGTGCGGGCCAGGTTCCGGCACAGTTGCATGCGCACCGGGTGGGACAGCGCGGTCATCCGCAGGGTCAGCTGCTCGACCGAGGGTGGCGCGGCGAGTTCCGGGGAGCCGACCGGGTAGTGCAGGACCGGCTGCCAGCCGTACCGGTGCAGCACCTGGAGATGCGGCCAGCCCAGGCTCGTCGGCACGAGCAGCAGGCTCCGGTCGCGGATGTGGCTGTGGCGGAGCTTGTCGATGGTGATGCGTCCGGCGGCCTCGTCGAGCACCACCGCCGGGGACACCGCGGCCAGCGCCTGGCCCAGCCCCTTGTGCCGCAGCAGATCGGTCTTGTGGCGGGCGTCGGCCGTGAGCTGGTGGCGCAGCCGGGACCAGGTGTCCGCGAAGAACGCCTCGTCGCAGTCCTGAAGGAACTGGCGCAACCAGGCCCGGATCCGCGGCGGATCGTCCAGCAGCCGTCGGCTGAACCGCAACTGGCGCGGCCCGCGCGCGGCGGCCAGCTCCAGGGCCCGGCGGCGCGACTCCGCGTCGGCGAGCACAGGCGGGCCCTGAACCTCGTACGGCAGCGCACAGGTGAACTCCAGCGCCGCGTCCACGAACTGCTCGTCCGTCAGCTTGTCCAGCAGGTCCAGTTCCTCGGCGAGCGTCGCGCCGGGGAGCGTGGCGCCGCCCGGGATGCCCGCATAGGGCAGGAAGAGGTCCGAGAACGTCGTCCGCCACAGGAAGTCGGCCTCGCACATCCGGTCCGCCAGATGCGAGTCGAGCCGGGCGGTCACGCTCGTCACCCAGCCCTGCAGGCCCGGATGGTGCCCCGGCTCGGACAGCGCGTGCAGCGCCATGCCGAGCTCGGCCAGGGGTGAGGGGACGACGGCGACCCTCTCCGGCCGCAGCCCCGCGATGTCGATGCTCACGCTCATGCCCTCATGGTGCACCCCGCCACTGACAACGCGGCCTCCGATTGACGGCGGCCGTCAATCGACGCGACGTCATGGTGGCGGCGACGCAACCTGGGACATCCGGGGCAGCCGCGGAGCCCGATTCCCACGTCCTGAGAACCCGAGAAGGCGATCCGCCATGAGCATCACCCAGTACCACGTCCTCGACACCTACCGCGCCCGGCAACTCGGCGAGCCCGACCCGCCCGCGCCCGGCGCGCACGACTGGCAGGTCATCCGCGAACTGCGCGACCACCGGCACTTCCGCGCGGTCCTCGCGGGCCGCCCGGCCCACGGCCGGCTACGGCAGGCACTGGGCCGGTGGCTGCGGCGGCGCCCGCGCTCTACCTGACCCGCGCGATCAGCCGGGCGCTGAAGTCGGCGACCGCCGCCTTCACGTCCTCGGCCGTCCACTCCAGGCCCGCGGCCCGTACGTCGATCTCCGTGACGGCGAGCCCCGGGCCGGAGGCTTCCCAGGGCCGGGCGAAGAGCAGTGTCCTGGTCTCCTCGGCGTGCCGGACCGCGACATCGGCGACGACATCGGCGTCGTACGGCAGCCAGACCTGGAACTCGTTGGTGTGCGGCTCCTCGGGGTGGACGCGCGTCCAAGGCACCCCGGCTGCCGCGAAGCCCTCGCGCAGCGCGGCGGCGACCACGCGCGCGTGCCGGACGTACTCGGGAAGCCGGGGCAGTTCGCGCTCCAGCCCGGCGAGGGCCGACAGCACGGTCGGGAACTGCTGGAAGACGGTGCCGCCGTACCGGTGCCGCCAGGCCTTGGCCTCGTCCACCAGCGTCCTGGGGCCGGCGAGGGCGGCCCCACCGAAGGCGTTCAGGGACTTGTAGAACGACACGTAGACGCTGTCCGCCAGGTCCGCGATCTCGTGCAGGGGGCGGCCGAAGTGGAGGGTGGTCTCCCACAGGCGCGCGCCGTCGAAGTGCACCACCGCGTCGCGCTCCCGCGCCGCCTCGACGATCTCGGTGAGCTCCTGCCAGGAGGGCAGCACGAAACCGGCCTCCCTGAGGGGCAGTTCGAGCATCAGCGCGCCGAAGGGCTCCTCGAAGTCGCGCACCTCGGTGGCGGTCGGCAGCCGGGGCTCGCTCGTCACCCGGACCGGGCGCAGGCCGCTGACCTCGCGAAACGCATTGCGCTCATGGACCTCGGGGTGGGCGAGCGCGTGCAGGGCGACCACGGGGCTGCCGGTGCGGCCCGCCCAGCAGCGCAGGGCGACCTGCTGCGCCATCGTGCCGGTCGGGAAGAACGCGGCGGCCTCCATGCCGAGCAGACCGGCGACCTTGTCCTCCAGGGCCTCGACGACGCCGTTGCCGTACATGTCCACCGTCTGGTCGAGGTCGTACACCTCATCGGCGGCCTCCAGGACCGTCAGGCGCTCCCGGAGCGTGCTGAGCACGCTGGTGCGCGCGAACACGCGCTCCGCGCCCCGGTAGGCGCTGATGCGCCGCTCACGGCGTCGCTTGCGCAGCTCGTCGTCCGACTCCGGTGTGACTTGTCGCGTGCCCTGCTCCGCCGTATCGCTCATGCGACGGATCATGCCGGTCGGCGATTCCTGCGGGCACCCACTTTTCCGCAGCCGCCCTTCCGGACCCGCCCTCGGGCAGCCGATGCGACGTGACGTGTGGCCGCCCACAGCCTGTGGACAACCGGACGCCCCGGCAACCGATCGCGTTAACATGACGAGAAATCGTCCGGTACCCAGAGCGGACTGGAACGGGAAGGCCTCCGTCGCGTGAGTACAGTCCAACAGCCAGACCCCAAGGACCGCCCCGCGCGGCTCACCGTCGGCGTCGTCGGCGCCGGTCGCGTGGGACCCGCGCTGGCCGCGTCCCTCCAACTCGCCGGACACCGCCCGGTAGCCGTCTCCGGAGTCTCCGACGCCTCCAGGAAGCGGGCCGCGCTGCTGCTGCCCGACGTGCCGCTCGTACCGCCCGCCGACGTCCTCGAACGCGCCGACCTCGTCCTGCTCACCGTCCCGGACGACGCCCTGCCCGCGCTCGTCGAGGGCCTCGCCGAGACCGGCGCCGTACGGCCGGGGCAACTGCTCGTGCACACCTCCGGGCGGTACGGCGCGAAGGTGCTGGACCCCGCCCTGCGGGCCGGCGCGCTGCCGCTGGCCCTGCACCCCGCGATGACCTTCACCGGCACTCCTGTGGACGTCCAGCGCCTCGCGGGATGCTCCTTCGGCGTGACCGCACCCGACGAACTACGGCTGGCCGCCGAGGCCCTCGTCATCGAGATGGGCGGCGAGCCCGAGTGGATCGCCGAGGAGAGCCGGCCGCTCTACCACGCGGCCCTCGCGCTGGGCGCCAACCACCTGGTCACGCTGGTCGCCCAGTCCATGGAGCTGCTGCGCGCGGCCGGCGTCGGGGCCCCGGACCGGATGCTCGGCCCGCTGCTCGGCGCCGCGCTCGACAACGCCCTGCGCTCCGGCGACGCCGCCCTCACCGGGCCCGTCGCGCGCGGGGACGCCGGTACGGTCGCCGCGCACGTCAGCGAGTTGCGCAGGCACGCCCCCCAGGCCGTCGCCGGATATCTGGCGATGGCCCGCGCGACCGCCGACCGGGCGCTCGCCCACGGTCTGCTGAAGCCGGAGCTGGCCGAGGACCTGCTGGGGGTACTCGCCGACGGGACCAACGGGACCGAAGGGGACGCCCGATGACCACCGCCCTGCTGCGCACCTCCGCCGAGCTGCACGCACGCGCGCGTGAAGGCCGTCGCGCCGTCGTGATGACCATGGGCGCCCTGCACGAGGGCCACGCCACCCTGATCCGCACCGCGCGCGAGATCGTCGGCCCGGAGGGCGAGGTCGTCGTCACCGTCTTCGTCAACCCGCTGCAGTTCGGCAAGGGCGAGGACCTCGACCGCTACCCGCGCACCCTGGACGCCGACCTCAAGCTCGCCGAACAGTCGGGCGCGGACGCCGTGTTCGCCCCCTCCGTGGACGAGGTCTACCCCGGCTGGGGGTCCCCCCGGACGAAGTCTGGGGGAGAACCCCAGGTCCGCATCAGCGCGGGCCCCATGGGCGAACGCCTGGAGGGCGCCTCCCGCCCCGGCCACTTCGACGGCATGCTCACCGTCGTCGCCAAGCTGCTGCACCTCACCCGCCCCGACATCGCCCTGTACGGCCAGAAGGACGCCCAGCAACTCGCCCTGATCCGCCGGATGGTGCGGGACCTGAACTTCGGCGTCGAGATCGTCGGCGTACCCACTGTGCGCGAGGACGACGGCCTGGCCCTGTCCAGCCGCAACCGCTATCTGTCGCCCCAGGAACGGCGCACGGCCCTCGCCCTGTCCCAGGCTCTGTTCGCGGGTCTCGACCGGCATGCGGCGCAGGAGGCGCTGCGCGCGCGGGCTCGCGAAGTGCCCGCCACGCGCGCGCGTGCCGAGGCACTCAGCGCCATAGGGGAGTCCCGCGCGGCGGCCGACGCGCACGCGGTCGCCAAGGCCGTGCCGGGTGGCCCGTCGGCCGTGCGCGCCGCAGCCCGCCTGGTCCTCGACGAGGCGGCCCGCCTCAACCCGCCGCTCCAACTGGACTATCTGGCCCTGGTCGACCCGTCCGACTTCACCGACGTCGAGGACGACTTCACCGGAGAGGCCGTCCTCGCCGTCGCCGCCCGGGTCGGGACGACCCGGCTGATCGACAACATCCCCCTCACGTTCGGAACCTTCGGAGCCGCCTCGTGAACAGCACCGGCATACGCCTGCACGCCCCCGCCCCCGGCTGGTCCATCTCCGCGGACGTGGTGGTCGTCGGATCCGGCGTCGCCGGCCTCACCGCGGCCCTGCGCTGCGAGGCCGCCGGCCTCACGACGGTCGTCGTCACCAAGGCCCGCCTCGACGACGGCTCCACCCGCTGGGCGCAGGGCGGCATCGCCGCGGCCCTGGGCGAGGGCGACACCCCCGAGCAGCACCAGGACGACACGCTCGTGGCGGGCGCGGGCCTGTGCGACGAGCAGGCCGTACGGATCCTCGTCACCGAGGGCCCGGACGCCGTACGGCGGCTCATCGAGACGGGCGCCCACTTCGACGAGTCCTCCGAGGGAGAGCTGGAACTCACCCGCGAGGGCGGCCACCACCGCCGCCGTATCGCGCACGCCGGGGGCGACGCGACCGGCGCGGAGATCTCCCGGGCGCTCGTCGAGGCCGTACGCGCGCGTGGGCTTCGTACGATCGAGAACGCGCTCGTGCTCGACCTGCTGACGGACGCCGACGGCCGTACGGCCGGTGTCTCGCTGCACGTCATGGGCGAGGGCCAGCACGACGGCGTGGGGGCCGTGCACGCCCCCGCGGTCGTCCTCGCGACCGGCGGCATGGGACAGGTCTTCTCGGCGACCACGAACCCGTCCGTGTCGACCGGCGACGGCGTGGCGCTCGCCCTGCGCGCGGGCGCGGAGGTCTCCGACCTCGAATTCGTGCAGTTCCACCCCACCGTGCTGTTCCTCGGCCCGGACGCGGAGGGCCAGCAGCCCCTCGTCTCCGAGGCGGTACGCGGAGAGGGCGCCCACCTCGTCGACGCCGGCGGCGTGCGCTTCATGACCGGACAGCACGAGCTGGCCGAACTGGCGCCCCGGGACATCGTCGCCAAGGGCATCACGCGCCGCATGCAGGAGCAGGACGCCGAGCACATGTTCCTCGACGCCCGGCACTTCGGCGCCGACATGTGGGAGCACCGCTTCCCGACGATCCTCGCCGCCTGCCGCGCCCACGGCATCGACCCCGTCCACGAGCCCATCCCGATCGCCCCGGCCGCCCACTACGCCTCCGGCGGCGTCCGCACGGACGCCCACGGCCGTACGACCGTCCCCGGGCTGTACGCGTGCGGCGAGGTCGCCTGCACCGGCGTGCACGGCGCGAACCGGCTCGCGTCCAACTCCCTCCTGGAGGGCCTGGTCTACGCCGAGCGCATCGCCGAGGACATCGCGGCGAGCCACGCGGAAAACGGCCTCCACGCGCGCGTGCCCCACCCGGTGCCGTACCCCGAGGTCCCCGAACACCCCCTGCTGGAGCCCGAGACCCGGTTCGCGATCCAGCGGATCATGACCGAGGGCGCGGGCGTCCTGCGCTCCGCCGACTCCCTCGCCAAGGCCGCCGAACAGCTCCAGCAGTTGCACGCCGACGCCCGCGACGCCCTCCACGAGAACGGCAAGACGGCCGAGCCCGGCGTCGACACCTGGGAGGCCACCAACCTCCTGTGCGTGGCCCGCGTCCTGGTCGCCGCCGCCCGGCAGCGCGAGGAGACCCGTGGCTGCCACTGGCGCGAGGACTACGCCGAGCGCGACGACTCAGCATGGCGGCGCCACATCGTCGTACGGCTGAATCCGGACCGCACACTCGCCGTACACCCCACCGATACCGCAGACTTCCCCCCGACCCGGCAGCACCATCCGGCGCAGCGTCCCCAGGAGCAGTGACAGCAGTGGATACCCCCGACCTTCCCCTCGCACAGGACGACGGCTGCGGCGACGGCTGCGCCTGCGGTGCGGACACCGGCGACGAGTACCTGGAGTGCGGGCTCGATCCCGCACTCGCCGAGCTCCTGGCCGAGGCCGGACTCGACCCCGTGGAGGTCGAGGACATCGCGAACGTGGCCATCCAGGAGGACCTCGACCACGGGGTGGACGTGACGACGGTCGCGACCATCCCCGAGGACGCCGTCGCCACCGCCGACTTCACCGCGCGCGAGGCGGGCGTCGTGGCGGGCCTCCGGGTCGCCGAAGCGGTGCTCTCCGTGGTCTGCGAGGACGAGTTCGCCGTCGAGCGGCATGTGGACGACGGCGACCGGGTGGAGGCCGGGCAGACACTCCTGTCGGTCACCACGCGCACGCGTGACCTGCTGACGGCCGAGCGCAGCGCGCTGAACCTCCTGTGCCGTCTGTCGGGCATCGCGACCGCCACGCGCGCGTGGGCGGACGTTCTGGAGGGCACTAAGGCGAAGGTCCGCGACACCCGGAAGACGACGCCGGGGCTCCGGTCGCTGGAGAAGTACGCGGTGCGGTGCGGCGGCGGCGTGAACCACCGGATGTCGCTGTCCGACGCGGCCCTGGTCAAGGACAACCACGTGGTCGCCGCGGGCGGTGTCGCGCAGGCCTTCAAGGCCGTACGGGAGGCCTTCCCGGACGTACCGATCGAGGTCGAGGTCGACACCCTGGACCAGCTGCGCGACGTCGTGGACGCCGGCGCCGATCTGATCCTGCTGGACAACTTCACGCCGGGCGAGTGCGAGGAGGCGGTGGCTCTCGTGCACGGCCGGGCCGCCCTGGAGGCCTCCGGGCGCCTCAGCCTGGAGAACGCGAAGGCGTACGCGGACACCGGCGTGGACTACCTCGCCGTCGGAGCCCTGACCCACTCCTCGCCGATCCTGGACATCGGCCTCGATCTCCGTGAGGCGGAGTAAGTCATGCTCCTCACGATCGACGTCGGCAACACGCACACCGTCCTCGGCCTGTTCGACGGCGAGGACATCGTCGAGCACTGGCGGATCTCCACGGACGCGCGCCGTACGGCCGACGAGCTGGCGGTCCTGCTGCAGGGCCTCATGGGCATGCATCCGCTCCTCGGGGACGAGCTGGGCGACGGCATCGACGGGATCGCGATCTGCGCGACCGTGCCGAGCGTGCTGCACGAGCTGCGTGAGGTGACGCGGCGGTACTACGGCGATGTGCCGGCCGTACTGGTCGAGCCGGGCGTCAAGACGGGCGTGCCGATCCTCACCGACAACCCCAAGGAGGTCGGCGCGGACCGGATCATCAACGCCGTGGCGGCGGTCGAGTTGTACGGCGGGCCCGCGATCGTCGTGGACTTCGGTACGGCGACGACGTTCGACGCGGTCAGCGCGCGCGGGGAGTACATCGGCGGGGTCATCGCGCCCGGTATCGAGATCTCCGTCGAGGCGCTCGGCGTCAAGGGGGCGCAGCTCCGGAAGATCGAGGTGGCGCGGCCGCGGAGCGTGATCGGCAAGAACACGGTCGAGGCGATGCAGTCGGGGATCGTGTACGGGTTCGCCGGGCAGGTGGACGGTGTGGTGAACCGGATGGCTCGGGAGTTGGCCGAGGATCCGGATGAGGTGACGGTGATCGCCACGGGTGGGCTGGCGCCGATGGTGCTGGGTGAGTCCTCGGTGATCGATGAGCATGAGCCTTGGCTGACGCTGGTCGGGCTGCGGCTGGTCTACGAGCGGAACGTCTCACGCATGTGACCCGCGTCCGGCGTACCCCAGAGTTTCCTCGCCCCCGCCGCCCCTACCCGTCCCATCCCTGGGGGCTGCCGCCCCCAGACCCCCGCTTCGGCCTGAACGGCCTCGTCCTCAAACGCCGGACGGGCTGGAATGTGCGGGCCGGCGTCGAGAAGTGAGGTGTCCCCAGCGGGTGGGTGGGGGTTGGGGATGGCGGTTCTCGTCCTCAAACGCCGGACGGGCTGAAATGCGTGGACCGGCACCGAGAAGCGAGGCGCCCCCAGGGGGGTGGGGGTTGGGGATGGCCGCGCTCGTCCTCAAACGCCGGACGGGCTGGATGATGCGGGTCGGCGCCGAGAGAAGCCAGCCCCGGGACAAAGGCCGGGCGGGCGGGATGGCTGTCGCGGCCGGGTGGGTGGCTCTTGCGCCACACCCGGGGGATGTGGCCGGGTTTGTCTGATTAGCGCGTATCGTCACCTCATGCCCACGCCATACGGATACCGCGGCGGCATGGCGTTCGGTGTGGAGGAGCTGCGTGTGCTCCGCCGCGCTCTCGCCCTCGCCCTTCAGCCCAGCCCCGTCTCGGCCGAGGACGTCCAGGACTGCCTCCGCCTTGCCGAGTCCCTCGACGAGGCGATGCGTGAGGGGGCACGGATGCGGGCCTTCCTGGTGGCCGACGTCGCCCGGTACCGCACCGCCCTTCCCGGCACCGCCACCGGTTATCTCGCGCTGCTTGGGGAGGCGCTGAGCGCGGGGTACCGGCCCGTCCCCGACGACCTCACCGCACTCCGGGCGCTGAGCGGCAACCCTGCCGCGGCCGCCCTCCTCGACCGCTGTCGAAATCTCGCCGGTCGGGAGCAGCGGGACCGGTGGGGCCAGCAGGACCGGCGGGATGAGCCGGGTGGGACGGGCGTACGTGCCCGTCTCGCGCCCCGTGCGGGGCGATCCGCGACGCGCTTTACACCCGGCGCCCCAGCCTCCCGCACGCGCCTCACAGCCCTTCCCGGCGGTCTCGCTGCGGACGCCGGCGAGGAGCCCGGACGTAAGCCCGAGAAGAAGCCCGCCGAGAAGCCGGCTCCCAAGCCCGCCCCCGCCCCGGCCGCCCCGAAGCCCGGTCGCCCCATCCCCACCCCCGGCGAGGTCTTCCCGCGCCGTAAACCCGCCCAGCCGCCCGCGAACCCGTCACGGCAGCTCGTCGTCGCAGGTTGAGCGGCGCGCTTCGGTGCAGGCGGACGAAAACCCTCAACCCGGCACCGTCCGCTCCACGCCCCGTGGCTACCCTGGTCGCATGGACTATGTCTCCGCGCTGCTGCCCCCGGCCGTGATGGCCGTGTTCTTCATCGGTGTGATCCGGGTGATCGTGAGGAGCCAGGGCGGGGCCAACAAGGCCAAGGAGGACGCGGCCGTCGAGGCCGCCATCGCGCGCGTGGAGGGCGCCCGCCAGACCCCCTCCGGCACCGACGCCTGACGTACGGCGTACGGCTCCCGTGCCCCTCGGGCACTTTCGAGCCGTACGCCCTTTTTGTTCCTGTTTGTTCTCCCTGCGCCTGCCCCGGACGCCAATACGGAGATCTCCCACTATTGTGTCGAGTTGTGCCTCGCCCATTGGGAGAACTCGAAGACGCGGTCATGACGCGGGTGTGGAAGTGGAACCGCCCGGTGACCGTTCGAGAAGTCCTCGAAGATCTTCAGCAGGAACGGTCCATCGCCTACACCACGGTGATGACCGTTTTGGACAATCTCCATCAGAAGGGCTGGGTGCGCCGCGAGGCGGAAGGCCGGGCCTATCGATATGAGGCGGTCTCCACCCGGGCCGCCTACGCCGCCGCGCTGATGAACGAGGCCTGGTCGCAGAGCGACAACGCGGCCGCCGCTCTCGTCGCCTTCTTCGGGATGATGAGCGACGAACAGCGGCAGGCCCTGCGGGACGCCATCCGCGTCGTCGGAGACCCGGAAGAATCACCTGAACCCGCCGAAGAGGCCGGCGCCACCGATAGCGCCGAACGCGATACCGGCGGGGAGAACCCCGGCTCGGCGCCTGAGGCGGGCGGGCGATAGCGTCCGCTCATGTCAGCAGAGCGTCCCGAAGTCACCGCAAAAGCCATCACCGTCCGCCGGGCCCGCACCCGCGATGTACCGGCGGTGCGTCGACTCCTCGACACCTACGTCCGCGACCGGATCCTGCTCGACAAAGCCACAGTGACCCTTTACGAGGACATCCAGGAGTTCTGGGTCGCGGAACGGGACGACAACGCCGACGTGGTCGGCTGCGGCGCCCTGCATGTGATGTGGGAAGACCTCGCCGAAGTGCGCACTCTCGCGGTGAAGCCCGGACTGAAGGGTGCCGGTGTCGGGCATCAGTTGCTGGAGAAGTTGCTGCACACCGCGCGCTGGCTCGGCGTTCGCCGCGTATTCTGCCTGACCTTCGAAGTGGACTTCTTCAGCAAGCACGGCTTCGTCGAGATCGGCGAGACACCTGTTGACACCGACGTCTACGCGGAGCTGCTGCGTTCCTATGACGAGGGCGTCGCGGAGTTCCTCGGTCTCGAACGAGTGAAACCGAACACCTTGGGCAACAGCCGGATGCTTCTGCATCTGTGATCGCCAACGAGATTTCAAGCGGACTGCGCTGCCCAGGTTCCCTATGTCCGAAACGCGCATGTTTCCGGACCAAGGATGACCTGTGGGTCTCTCCCGGGGGTTTGTGTTTTTCCAGCAAAAGCGGTTTGCTTTCCGATGTACTGCAGTACTGCATATAACAGGGGACGGCGAAACGGCGGACGCCGCAGACCCCAGGCCCTCAAGTTATCGATGAAAGGAAATCCGGTGGCACAGAAGGTTCAGGTCCTTCTTGTCGACGACCTCGACGGCGGCGAGGCGGACGAGACCGTGACGTTCGCGCTGGACGGCAAGACGTACGAGATCGATCTCACGACCGCCAATGCGGACAAGCTGCGCGGCCTTCTCGAGCCTTACGTGAAGGGTGGTCGTCGTACCGGAGGCCGTGCTTCGGGTGGACGCGGAAAGGCGCGTGCCGCTTCGGGTGGCAGCCAGGACACCGCGCAGATCCGCGCCTGGGCGAAGGAGAACGGTTACGAGGTCAACGACCGCGGCCGTGTTCCCGCGACCATTCGCGAGGCATACGAGAAGGCGAACGCCTGATCGCGAGGCCTTTGGCAAGGCCTATGACAAGGCCGACGGCTGAGCGCAAGCGCGCCGCAGCCGCAATCGGTGGCAGTGCGTTGCCACCGTGTGCACAAGTCGCACGAGATCGGGGGCGTCTCCACCGCCCCCCAGAGCCGACAGCGTCGGCAGCGAGGCTTCGACCTCGCATCCCGGCTCGGGGGGTCGCAGCCACACGGCGGCCCCCCGGAGGGCTGCGGCCCCGGTCGACGGCGGCCGGGCTCCCGTGATGGAGCACCGTCCCGGAGGCGCGGGTGCGTCCATGAGGCCGCCCTCGCCGATCGCCATCAGGTCGAGCGCCAGCGTGCCCCACTCCAGCCAGTCCAGCAGCCCGGGCAGCTCTTCTGTGCTGCCCGCGGCCACCAGCAGCCGCATCCGGTCGCCCTGTACGGCCACCGGGGAGCCCGGCGCCAGGTGGCGCAGCGCGGACCGGCCCGCCTCGGCCGGCACGTCCAGGACGTCGAAGCGCAGGCCCAGCTGAAGTCGTACGGGAATCCCGGGCACCGTCGCCCATCCCAGTTCGTTCTCGTACCACCGGCGGACCTGATCGCTCGGATCGAGCGGCCGCCGGGGGAAAGGGACCGCTGCGGAAACGGTGGAGGCGGTGGAGATTGCGGGCGAAGTCGAGCGGCCGGTGGCAACCATGCCAAGCGCAACTGCCGGAGGACCGTGCGAGTTACGCTGGGTGTTCAAGTGAGTGCGCAGCGTGCTGGAAGAGGGGGCGTGCGGGGGTGTGGGGTCGTGCAAGGTTGTTCGCCCGTAGCGGAGGGAACCCGTGCACGCGGCATGGACTGTCGGTGCGAGCGGGTAAGACATCCCTAGTGAGAGGGGGCGACACGCAGGACAGGGCGTCTCACGTTCGCCATCGGCGTACTGATGGTGAGGGTAACCACCTGGCCTGCGGGAACATCGTCTCGCACCATCGGGTTGGAGCAGATGTCGGCGTTAGCGGGGTCAGGAGGCCATCGACGGTGTCGGCAGTTGGAATGAGCGGTCCCCGCTTGCGGGACTAAGCTGCGGAAGGACAGGGAGGGGAAGTTCCCCCCACTGCCTGACCGCTCTGAGGAGCGATTAACGATGTTCGAGAGGTTCACCGACCGCGCGCGGCGGGTTGTCGTCCTGGCTCAGGAAGAAGCCCGGATGCTCAACCACAACTACATCGGCACCGAGCACATCCTCCTGGGCCTGATCCACGAGGGTGAGGGTGTCGCCGCCAAGGCCCTTGAGAGCCTCGGGATTTCGCTCGAGGCGGTCCGCCAGCAGGTGGAGGAGATCATCGGCCAGGGCCAGCAGGCCCCGTCCGGGCACATCCCCTTCACCCCCCGTGCCAAGAAGGTCCTGGAGCTGTCGCTCCGCGAGGCCCTTCAGCTGGGCCACAACTACATCGGCACGGAGCACATCCTGCTCGGCCTGATCCGTGAGGGCGAGGGCGTCGCCGCCCAGGTCCTGGTCAAGCTGGGCGCTGATCTCAACCGCGTGCGGCAGCAGGTGATCCAGCTGCTCTCCGGTTACCAGGGCAAGGAGACCGCCACCGCCGGCGGGCCTGCCGAGGGCACCCCCTCGACGTCCCTGGTGCTCGACCAGTTCGGCCGGAACCTCACCCAGGCCGCTCGTGAGTCCAAGCTCGACCCGGTCATCGGGCGCGAGAAGGAGATCGAGCGGGTCATGCAGGTGCTGTCCCGCCGTACCAAGAACAACCCGGTTCTGATCGGTGAGCCCGGCGTCGGCAAGACCGCCGTCGTGGAGGGCCTCGCCCAGGCCATCGTCAAGGGCGAGGTGCCCGAGACCCTCAAGGACAAGCACCTCTACACCCTGGACCTCGGCGCGCTGGTCGCCGGCTCCCGCTACCGCGGTGACTTCGAGGAGCGCCTGAAGAAGGTCCTCAAGGAGATCCGCACCCGCGGCGACATCATCCTGTTCATCGACGAGCTGCACACGCTGGTCGGTGCGGGTGCCGCCGAGGGCGCCATCGACGCCGCTTCGATCCTGAAGCCGATGCTGGCCCGTGGTGAGCTGCAGACCATCGGTGCCACCACGCTCGACGAGTACCGCAAGCACCTGGAGAAGGACGCCGCGCTCGAGCGCCGCTTCCAGCCCATCCAGGTCGCCGAGCCCTCGCTCCCGCACACGATCGAGATCCTCAAGGGTCTCCGTGACCGGTACGAGGCCCACCACCGCGTCTCCATCACCGACGAGGCGCTGGTGCAGGCCGCCACCCTGGCCGACCGGTACATCTCGGACCGCTTCCTGCCGGACAAGGCGATCGACCTGATCGACGAGGCCGGTTCCCGGATGCGCATCCGCCGGATGACCGCGCCGCCGGACCTGCGCGAGTTCGACGAGAAGATCGCCGGTGTCCGCCGCGACAAGGAGTCCGCGATCGACTCGCAGGACTTCGAGAAGGCCGCCTCCCTCCGCGACAAGGAGAAGCAGCTCCTGGCCGCCAAGGCCAAGCGGGAGAAGGAGTGGAAGGCCGGCGACATGGACGTCGTCGCCGAGGTCGACGGCGAGCTGATCGCCGAGGTCCTCGCCACGGCGACGGGCATTCCGGTCTTCAAGCTCACGGAGGAGGAGTCCTCGCGCCTGCTCCGCATGGAGGAGGAGCTCCACAAGCGGGTCATCGGCCAGACCGACGCCGTCAAGGCGCTGTCGAAGGCGATCCGCCGTACGCGTGCCGGTCTGAAGGACCCGAAGCGTCCGGGTGGTTCGTTCATCTTCGCGGGCCCGTCCGGTGTCGGTAAGACGGAGCTGTCCAAGGCCCTGGCCGAGTTCCTCTTCGGTGACGAGGACGCGCTGATCTCCCTCGACATGTCGGAGTTCAGCGAGAAGCACACGGTGTCGCGTCTCTTCGGCTCGCCCCCCGGCTACGTGGGCTACGAAGAGGGCGGCCAGCTGACCGAGAAGGTCCGCCGCAAGCCGTTCTCGGTGGTCCTCTTCGACGAGGTCGAGAAGGCTCACCCGGACATCTTCAACAGCCTGCTGCAGATCCTGGAGGACGGTCGACTGACCGACTCCCAGGGCCGGGTCGTGGACTTCAAGAACACGGTCATCATCATGACGACCAACCTCGGCACCCGGGACATCTCCAAGGGCTTCAACCTGGGCTTCGCGGCCTCTGGCGACAAGAAGACCAACTACGAGCGCATGAAGAACAAGGTCTCGGACGAGCTCAAGCAGCACTTCCGGCCCGAGTTCCTCAACCGCGTCGACGACGTGGTCGTCTTCCCGCAGCTGACCCAGGACGACATCCTCGCGATCGTCGACCTGATGATCGGCAAGGTCGACGAGCGCCTCAAGGACCGGGACATGGGCATCGAGCTCTCCCAGTCCGCCAAGGAACTGCTCTCGAAGAAGGGTTACGACCCCGTGCTGGGCGCGCGTCCGCTGCGCCGCACCATCCAGCGCGAGATCGAGGACTCCCTCTCCGAGAAGATCCTCTTCGGCGAGCTGCGCCCCGGCCACATCGTGGTCGTGGACACGGAGGGCGAGGGCGAGGCCAAGACCTTCACCTTCCGGGGTGAGGAGAAGTCGGCACTGCCGGACGTCCCGCCGATCGAGCAGGCGGCCGGTGGGGCTGGACCGAATCTGAGCAAGGAGGCGTAACCCCTCCGGGGTGAGCCTGATCCGGGTGGGGCGTCACCGTGAGCTTCATATGGGCGGGGAGGGCGTCCGGGTTGGTGAGGGTCCGGGCGTCGGTGACGTTGACCGTGTGCAGGTGAGGGTGGGCCGCGAGGGGCGCGAGGTCGACGGACGCGGGGGCCCAGGCAGTGAAGTAGCGCGCTGAAGGGAAGACCATTGCCGCCTGCTCGGTGTCGACGTGGCGGTCGATGCCGTAGACGAAGACGTAGGTGATCGCGGGCAGGGTGATGCCGGTCGCGGCGAGGTCGACCAGTTCCCGGGCGTTCAGAGTCAGCGAGGACAAGTTCCGCAGCTGTGCGACGGACTGCCAGTCCTCGGGGGTGAGGCGCATGTCCAGGTCGAGGCCGAGTTGGCGGACACCGGAGAACTCGGGGAGCGCGGACAGGCCCGAGGCGTTCGGGGGCAGGAAGAGCACCTCCAGCGGATTGCGTCGGGAGACGGATTCCAGGGGCGACGTCCCCCGGATTCCGCGCAGGTTGAGCAATTTCAGGCCGGTCAGCTCGCGCAGCGGGGAGAGGTCCCGCACCGGCGAACTGCCCAGGACCGCCAGGTCCGTCAAGGACAGGCCCGCGAGCGGTGCCAGGGAGTGGACGGCCGAGCACTCGTAGAGCACGAGCCGGCGCAGATCCGGGAGCCGCCGCACCCAGTCGAGGTCGTGCAGGACCGTGTTCTCCGCCAGTCTGATCCGTTCGACGGGGTGGTCGCCGAAGTTCTCCAGGATCTGGTCGGCGGTGAAGTCACCGATGAGGTCGACGTTGTCGTGGCCGCCGAGGTGGTTCAGGGCCGTGAGTTCCTTCGGCGAGTGGACGGTGATGGCGATGTCGGGTTTGTAGCGCAGGCGGTCGATGATCTCCCGCGCATAGGTGTCGGTGTCGAACTTGGACCAGAACTGGCCCAGTTGGGCGTCGACGCCGCGAGCGCCGGTGTCCCGGTACTTCACCATGAGCGGCAGCGCCGCGTCGCCGCCGATGAGACCGGCTGCATGGACGACGTAGGCGCGCTGCTCGGGGTCGGGCACCTCGTCGGGGTCCGGCAAGAGCTCCAGGACGATGGGGCCGAGGTCGGCCAGCTCGCGGGCATCGGGGAAGCTCTGGGGCGGGATCAGGCAGGCCGCCCGCCGCTCCACCTCCGCCCGCACCCGCGGATCCAGCTTCGCCGCGTGTTCCAGGCAGGCCATGGCCAGGAGATGGAGGCGCTTGCGGTGCTCGGGTTCCCGGTCGCCACGCTCCATCAGTCCGCGGAGCAGCCGGGCCCGTTCGTCGGGGCGGGCGTGGGCCACCGCCATGCGCATGACGTCCTCCCACTGGTCCAGGTGGGCGTGGCGCAGCAGGAGGTCGAAGTCGCGCTCCTCCACGGCTGCGCGGGCGCCCAGATAGTCCTGGAACGTTCGGTGGACGAAGTCGATGGAGCCGGTGGCCGGTTCGCGCAGCAGGCCGGAGCGGGTGAGGAGATGGCGCAGGATCGCATCGGCGGGGCCCTGCCGGGCGACGTAGGGCATGGCGGGCAGCAGGCGTTCGAGCTGGGCGATCGCGTCGGGTCTGGACATCTCCGAGCGGCCGTTGCGGATCAGCCAGTAGGCGAGCTTCTGGAGGAGCTCGGTCTGGGACTCCTCGTCGAGGTCGAGGCCGGCGCCGGGCATGTCGCGTTCACGGTCGCGGCGTTCCAGGAGCATGGAGAGCGCGGCGTCGTACAGCGCCTTGCGGCCGCGCGGCAGGAAGCCGCGGCGTTCGCGGTGCAGGGCGCAGATCAGGGCGCACATCAGGGGGTTGGTGGCGAGGGCGCCCAGGTCCTGCTTGGTGCGGATCGCGTCCAGCAGGGCGGTGCCGAGGGCCGGGTCGGCGTTCGCCGCCTCGTGCCAGCGGTGGACGAAGACGGCGATGTTCTCGCGGCTCATCCGGGAGAGCGTCAGCTCGGTGAAGTCCTCGGTGCCGAGCCAGTCCTTGCGTACGGCGGAGGGGCGGGACGTGACCAGGCAGAGGTTGTCCGGGTAGGCGGACAGCAGATCGCAGAGCCAGCCGCGGGTGCGGGTTCGCTCCTGGTCGGGGACCTCGTCGATGCCGTCGATGAGCAGCAGCGCGCGGCCCGCGGCGAGGACGCGGTCCGCCCAGCCCGGCGGCTGCGCGCCGGCCACCGGCGAGCCGACGGCCCGCAGGAAGTCGGCGGGCAGCGGCAGGCTCGCGCCTTGGCGGGTGAGCGTGCGCAGCGGCAGGACGAACGGGATCCGGCCGATGAGGTGGGCGAGCTCCCCGGTGAGACGGCTCTGCCGGGCCGTGGTGACCGCGAGCCACTGCACGAGCGTGGTCTTGCCCGAGCCCGCGACGCCGCGCAGGAGCACCCGGGCGTGGCCGGAGAGGGCCTTGTCGACGGGCTGGGCGAGGGGGTGTGCCCAGCCCTCGGCGAGCATGAGCGCGCTGTTGTGGGGCTCGTCGGGTGCCGGCTCGTAGGCGTGCTCGACGTGGTGGGTCGCGTGCAGGCTGAGGTAGGCGGTGTCCAGCGGCCACTGGCGGCTTTCGGCGAGATCGATGCCGTAGATGGTGAGGCTGCTGTGCTTCCTGGCGATGTGTGCGGCGTACCGCTTCTCGAAGCCGGCGTCCTCGGCGGGCTGCGAGCCGAGGCGCTCGATGAGGATGTCCGTACGGTCGATGAGATCGCGCAGCCGTCGGCTCTGCTCGACGAGCGTGCGCGCCACGAACGGCGATCGCTGGGTGAAGAAGTGCAGGATGTGGACGCAGGCGCTGTCCAGGAGACGGGAGTAGAGGGCCGCCGCGTCCTGGCTGAGGAAACGCACCAGGCGGGGGCCGCCGGCCTGTTCGTAGAGGCGGGCGGCGAGTTGTTCGTGGCCGAGGTCGACGGCCTGTACGTCGTCGAGGTCCAGGTCGCCCAGGGCGTACAGGGTGAGTTCGAGGGCGTCGGCGACGGCGTCCCGCTCCTCTGTCATCAGCCCCTGGTCGGTGCGCCGTACGAGTTCGCGAACCAGGCGGTGCAGTTCTTTGGGGGTGAGCGTGCGCTGCTCGCCCTTGAAGCTCACCAGAGCGGACAGCCGTACCGGCTGTGTGGTGAGGCCGGCCCCCGGCCCCGGCTGCGCGAACAGCTTGCGTATGAGGGGCGCGATGGCGCTCGACGCGACACGGACCCCCACCGTTCCCGGATCGACCATGGTTCGAGGGTACGGGGCAACGCGCTTGACGATGGCGGGAGTTGGCGGGGCCCGCGCGTCGGCGCGGGCCCCTGGAGCGGCTACGACAGCTGGCCGTCGTAGTCCGGCAGCTTGTACGTCTTCTCGGCGTGGCCGCCGGAGAGGTCGGTGGGGGTGTTGCCTATGTTCGCGATGATCGTGTAGCCCTTGGCCTCGATCTCGGCGCGCTTGGCGGTCTTGTACTCGGCCTTGTCCCTGAAGAGATCGCCGAAGTTGCGGACATAGAGCCCTGACACCTTGTAGCCCACGTGCTTGAGGTTGTAGTCGGTCACGGAGCCGATGATGTCCGGGCGCGCGGTCACGAAGAAAAGGGCGACGCGGTGGTCCTGGGCGTACTTGGCGACTTCGAGGACGGGCGCGTTCGCCGGGGACGGGTAGCTGAAGCCGAAGTCCGTCTCCAGCGTGGTGTTGTCGATGTCGAAGACGATCGCCTGCTTCTCGCCCGGCTTCGTGGCGGCGATGCGCTGCTTCAGGTACGGCATCGCCTGGTCCATCACCGCCTGGCAGTCCCGCTGCCAGGTCGCGTAGTCGACGTCCTCGGCTGCGGCGGCGCTGACGGACGTGCTCGTGGCCGTCGTGGCCTGGGCGCCGGCGGGGATGGCCATCGCCGTGACGGCGACGGTGGCGACGGTGGTCATGCCGATACGGCGCGTCCAGGTGCCTCTGCTCATGGGGGTGGGGGTCCTCTCACGTCACACGTGCGCTGCCGGTTGTCGCGTGCATGCTCGTCGGCGGGGGTGGCGCGAGGGGAACGAAGTGGTTACTTGACGGTAACTCCACGCGAGATGCGGGTCACACCGCGGGTGGTCGCTCGGTGACAAGCCGCACAGGCGATTTGCCCGGTACTAGAGGGAATAGTGGAAACCGCCGGTTGGGCAAAAGGGATTATTCGTGCGGAGGAGTGGTGGGATTACGCCCTCATTGGTCGATTTGAGGCTGATGGTTGCTCTGTCAAGAACCGGGAAGTTTTGCGGTGAAGTACTAGATTCCGTCGTAGATCGGGGGTTTGGGGGTCTCTGGGCGGTGGGGGTACCAAGGGGTGTCCCATCCGGCGGCTGCCTGTGCGCCGGGTGGTTTTCTGTCCCCTTCCCCCGTGAGGTTCTGATGTTCCAGCGCGTCTCCGCTCGCTCTTCCCGTACGTCCCTGCTCCGCACCCGTGGGGCCGTCATGGCTGCCGCCGTCGGTGCCTCGGTCGTGCTGGGGGCCGGAGTCGCGACCGCCGCGCAGGGCACGGTCGCCAAGGCCGCGCCCCCCGCCGCGGCGAAGAAGGCCACGTCCTGGGTCAAGCCGGTCGCGAAGTACACCAAGTCCGCGAGCTTCGCGGCGAACGGTGCCATGTGGCAGTCCACCCACAGCGGGCAGGACTTCGCCGTGCCCAGCGGCACCGTCGTCAAGGCCGCGCACGGCGGCACGGTCGTCAAGGCCGGCGGCAACGGCGCCGGTGACGGCCCCGCCTACGGCAACGCCGTCGTCATCAAGCACGGCAATGGGACGTACTCCCAGTACGCCCACCTCTCGAAGATCAACGTCAAGGCCGGCCAGATCGTGAAGACCGGCCAGCGGATAGCCCTGTCCGGCAACACCGGCAACTCCAGCGGCCCGCACCTGCACTTCGAGGTCCGTACGACCGCGAACTACGGCTCCGCCATCGACCCGGTCGCCTTCCTGCGCGGCAAGGGCCTGGCGCTCTAAGCGTTCCGGCTCCCGGTGTGCGCCTGGGTCACCAGATCGATTGCGACCTCGAGGACGGCCTTGCGCTTGTCCTCGGGGTCGCCTTCGAGGTCCCGTACGGCGTACATCCCGGCGTGCATCGTGAACAGGGCGCTGATGCAGCGGACCTGGTCGACCAGGTCGGCGTCCGGATCGATGATGATGTCGCGCATGCCCATCATGCGGTTCTTGAACATCTCGCCGATGCTCAGTTCCCGTACGGTCGCCTGGTTCTCCTGCATGAACTGGAACAGCGGCGCCGCCTCGGACAGGATCTGGCTGTAGCGCCGTACGATCTCCTGCTTCGTCTCCAGGGTGTGCGGCTGCAGCCTGCCCCACTCGATCAGGTCCTCGATCGGCTTCGTCAGGTCCTCGAAGAGGCTGACGATGATCTCTTCCTTGGTCTTGAAGTGGTAGTAGAGCGCCGCCTTCGTGACATCGAGACGCTCGGCGATCTCCCGCAGGGAGGTCTTCTCGTAGCCCTGCTCGGCGAAGAGTGCGAGGGCAATGTCCTGGATGCGCTGGCGGGTGTCCCCGCGGCGCCGGTGCTTGGTGCCGTCCATGGTGCCGCCCATCCTCGTACTCCTCGGCTTTCCAGAAAACTTACTTGACGCCCGGCTAGTTACGCCTCTACCTTCCGAGTGTAGACAACTAGCCGGGCGGCAAGTAAGTAGCGGTTGCCGGGGGAGTGGGAACGATGGTGGCGACAGAGACAGTCACAGACGAGGCGGGCGGTCGGCCCAGGAGCGTGCGGGTCGTGCTCTTCGCGCTCATGATCGCGATGATGCTGGCGATGCTCGACAACATGATCATCGGCACCGCGATGCCGACGATCGTCGGTGAGCTGGGCGGGCTCGAGCACCTGTCGTGGGTGGTGACGGCGTACACCCTGGCGACCGCGGCCTCCACCCCGCTGTGGGGCAAGCTCGGCGACATGTACGGCCGCAAGGGCATCTTCATGAGCTCGATCGTGCTCTTCCTGATCGGCTCCGCGCTCAGTGGCATGGCCCAGGACATGGGGCAGCTGATCGGCTTCCGCGCCGTGCAGGGCCTCGGTGCCGGTGGGCTCATGGTCGGCGTCATGGCGATCATCGGTGACCTGATACCGCCCCGCGAGCGCGGCAAGTACCAGGGCATGATGGCCGGCGTCATGGCGCTCGCGATGATCGGCGGTCCGCTGGTCGGCGGCACCATCACCGACCACTGGGGCTGGCGCTGGGCCTTCTACATCAACCTGCCGCTGGGCATCGTCGCGCTCCTCGCCATCAGCGCCGTACTGCATCTGCCGAAGAAGCGGGCGCAGACGCAGATCGACTATCTGGGCGCGGGCCTGCTGACCGTCGGCATCACCGCGATCGTGCTGGTCACCACCTGGGGCGGCACGGAGTACGCCTGGACGTCCGCGCGGATCATGGAACTGATCGGCATCGGGGTCGCCGCGCTCGTCGGGTTCGTGTTCTGGCAGACCAAGGCCGCCGAACCGGTGCTGCCGCTGCACATCTTCCGCAGCCGGAACTTCACGCTGATGTCGATCATCGGCTTCATCGTCGGGTTCGTGATGTTCGGCGCCACGCTGTTCCTGCCGCTCTACCAGCAGTCCGTGCAGGGCGCGTCCGCGACCAACTCCGGGCTGCTGCTCCTGCCCATGCTCGGCGCGATGCTGGTGACGTCGATGGTCGCGGGGCGGGTGACCACCAACACCGGGCGGTACTACGTCTTCCCGGTCGTCGGCAGTGCGCTGATGGCGGTCGGGCTGTATCTGCTGTCGACGATGGACACCGGGACCTCGCGGGTCACGTCCGGCGTGTTCATGGCCGTCGTCGGGCTCGGCATGGGCTGCCTGATGCAGATCACCATGCTGGTCGCGCAGAACAGCGTGGAGATGAAGGACATGGGCGTCGCGTCCTCGTCCACCACCCTCTTCCGCACCCTCGGCTCCTCCTTCGGCGTCGCGATCATGGGCGCGCTGTTCAACAACCGGGTCCAGGACGTCATGGCCGACCGGGCCGGCGCGCTGGGCTCCAAGGTGACCGAGCAGTCCGCCCAGCTGGACGCGGCGAGCCTGGCGAAGCTGCCGGACGCGGCGCGCGAGGCCTACCAGCACGCGGTGTCGGCGGGCACCCACTCGGCGTTCCTGCTGGGAGCCGTGGTGGCCGTGATCGCGCTGGTCGCGGCGGTGTTCGTCAAGGAGGTGCCGCTGAAGGGGGCGGGGCCGAAGGAGGACTCCCCGGGCGGTACGGCGGTGCGGGCGCCGGCGACCGAGACGGTCTGAGCGGGCGGTGAGTGAACGGCCCCCGGGGTGTGGACCCGGGGGCCGTTGTCAGTGCCGCGTGCCACCATCGGGCCATGGACACGATGCGGCCGCTGCGCCTGGCCAAAGACGCCATGGACCGCGACTGGGCCGAGCCGTCCCTCGACCTGGACGCGGTGGCGGCGCATGCCGGGTACTCGCGCTATCACTTCATACGGGCTTTCAAGGCGGCGTACGGCGAGACGCCCGGCCAGTATCTGACGCACCGCCGCATCGAGCGGGCCGAGGATCTGCTGCGCACCGCGAATCTGACGGTCACGGAGATCTGCCACCTCGTCGGCTTCAGCAGCCTGGGTACGTTCTCGACCCGGTTCAAGGCACTGACCGGGCTGACGCCCACCGAGTACCGGACGAAACACCTGGGACGCGGTACCGCCCTCATACCGGGCTGCTACGTCATGCACTGGGCCGGAGGCTTCCGGCCCGTCGCCCCCGGACCACAGCGCAATTCTGAAGAAGCGGGCTGACGGCGCCGTCTCCTACGGTGACAGGGCAGGCACGACAGCAGCCGACAGGAGCGCGCCATGATCAAAGGTCTCAAGATCGCGACCGTCTGGGTCCTCGACCAGGACCGGGCCAAGGAGTTCTACACCGAGAAGCTGGGCCTCGAGGTCCGCACGGACATGACCATGGGCGAGGGCGGCATGCGCTGGCTCACCGTCGGCTCCCCGGAGCAGCCCGACCTCGAGCTCACGCTGATGGTGCCGGACGGGCCCGGCATGGACCCCGAGTCCGCCGAGATGATCAGGAAGCTGGTGGCCAAGGGGTCCCTCGGCGCAGGCGTGCTGACCACCGACGACATCCACGGCGACTACAAGAAGCTCAAGGACCGGGGCGTGGAGTTCCTGCAGGAGCCGCAGGAGCGTCCCTACGGCACGGAGGCGCTGTTCCGCGACGACTCCGGGAACTGGTTCTCCTTCACCAGCCGCGCGAGGGTGGACTCGACCTGGGCAAGGACTGGTCCTGCTGAGGCGGAGCCCTACGGCAACATCTGGTAGCTGCCCGTGCTCGTCGGCGCATGCTCCGGCAGCCACAGCACGGCCACCGCGCCCTCCGCCGGTACGTGCTCCGGCGCGCCCGCCGGGCGGATGTTGCGGAAGGTCAGCCGGGCGCCCAGGACCCGGGCCTGGCCGGCGGCGATGGTCAGGCCGAGGCCGTGGCCGTGGCCGGAGCGGTCGCTGCGGCCGGTGCGGAACCGGCTCGGGCCCTCGGCGAGGAGCTCCTCGGGGAAGCCGGGGCCGTGGTCGCGGACCCGGATGACCCGGCCCTCGACGGTGACCTCGATGGGCGGCTTGCCGTGCCGGGCGGCGTTGGCGAGCAGGTTGAACAGCACGCGCTCCAGGCGCCGAGGGTCGGTGGTGACCTCCGACTCATGGACCACACGCACCTCGATGGCCGGGTCCTTCGCCGCCACCCGCCGGCTGACGAACTCGCCCAGCATGATGTCCTGCAGCTCGGCCCGCTCCGATGCACCGTCGAGGCGGGCCACCTCCAGGACGTCCTCCACCAGCGTGCGCATGGCCTTCGCCCGGTCCAGGACCAGCTCGGTCGGCCGGCCCGGCGGCAGCAGCTCGGCCGCGGTCAGCAGCCCGGTCACCGGCGTGCGCAGCTCGTGCGCGATATCGGCGGTGACCCGGCGCTCGGCCTCCAGCCGCAGCTGCAAGGCGTCCGTCATGGCGTCCACCGCGCTGGCCAGGTCGTCGGTCTCGTCCCGTACGACACCGCCGATCGCGTCCCGCACCCGGACGTCCGTCTCGCCCTTGGCGACCTGGTTCGCCGCGGCCGCCGCCTTGCGCAGCCGACGCGACAGCTGTCCGCCGATGAGCACACCGAGCGCGCTGCCGCCGAGGACGACGGTGATGGAGCCGATGACGAGGGCCTGGTCGAGGTCGTTGAGGATGTCGGTGCTGCGGTCGGTGAACCCGGTGTGCAGGGACAGCACACGGCCGTCCGTGACCGGTACGGCGGCCCAGATGTCCGGCACGCCGCCCTTGTGGTCGGTCACATAGGTGGCCCGGCGGCCCTGCTCGACCTTCAGCCGCAGCTCGGGCGGCAGGTCCGGGTCGTTGATCTCGACGTTCGGGAAGTTCGGCCGTTTGGACAGCTCGTAGTTGCGCTGGGCGATCTGGATCCGTTCGTCGGCCAGCTCCCGGGCGTTGTCCAGCATCGAGACCCGGGCCGCGTTGTGCACGACCAGGCTCAGCGCGATCGCCACCAGCGCACCGACGAACGCGATCGCCGCGCTCAGCTTCCACCGCACGCCCGTACGGATGCCCGTGCGTGCCCATCGCGCCGGGAGCAGGCGCCCCAAGATCCCCCGCATACCCCTGCTCAGGCCTTCAACTTGTAGCCGAAGCCGCGAACCGTCTCGATACGGTCCTGGCCGATCTTCGTACGCAGCCGCTGTACATGGACGTCCACCACGCGCGTGTCACCGCCCCAGCCGTAGTCCCACACGCGCTCCAGGAGCTTGTCCCGCGACAGAACCGTGCCCGGCGCCGACGAGAACTCCAGGAGCAGCCGCATCTCCGTGGGCGTCAGCGCCACCGGCTGCCCGCCCTTGCGCACCTCCATGCCCTCGGTGTCGATCTCCAGCTCACCGAAGGTCAGCACGCCGCCGCCCGGCAGGGACTCGGGTTCCTCCGGCTGCCCGGCGCCGCCCGCGTGCCCGAAGCGGCGCAGCACCGCCCGGATCCGCGCGACCAGCACGGCACCGTCGAACGGCTTGGTCACATAGTCGTCCGCGCCGGCTTCCAGACCCAGCACGACGTCGATGGAGTCGGCCCGCGCGGACAGCATGATCACCGGCACCGTCGACTCGTCCCGGATACGGCGGCACAGGCTGACGCCGTCCAGGCCCGGGACCATCACGTCGAGCAGCGCGATGTCGGGGCGGTTCGCCCGGAACGCCTCCAGGCCGGACAGCCCGTCGGGCATCGCGGTGACCGCGAAGCCGTCCCGCTCCAGGGCGAGCTGCGTGGCCTCACGGATGACGTCGTCGTCCTCGACGAACAAGACGTGGGTCTGGTCTGCCATCCCGATGCTCTCTGTCCTCGTATGAGTCTCGTGGTGCGTTCACTGTGCTGACGTAGGAATCGTGCGAGCGGTTCATCGTGCTGGGCGGTTGGTCGTGCAGGCGGATCGTCGTGCAGGCGGTTCACTAGGGGATCGTCCCGGCCCGCCCGATCGGTTCACGCCTCAGCCGGTCTCCGGTGCGTCGGTGGGATCCCCGCCGACGCCGCTGCTGTAGTCGCTGCGTACGCGGCCCTCCTCGTTGAAGCGGCCCGACGCCAGCCAGCGGTACGTGATCACATCCTGGGCGGACGGACTCGACACCGGGTCACCCTTCTCGTACACCTGCTTGGTCACCACCAGGTCGCCGCGGTCTATCTCGGCGTAGACCGGCGGTTCCTCGGCCTTGAACACATTCTCGTACCGCCCGTCTTCCTCGCGATACACATACGAGCCGACTCCTACCGCATCTCCGCAGGTCAGCACATTGACGACGACATCGTTCGCCGGTCCTCCGGTCAGGTCGCCGTACGACACGTCGACCGGGTACTCGTCGCCGATACAGGGCTTCAACTCGCGTTTGACCCCGGCCGAGACGGCTGGGTCGTCCTGTACCAGCTTGACGGCGCCCAGGCTGTCCGGGGTCGCGGAGGGCGAAGCGGGAGGTGACACGCTCGCGCCCGCCACTGCCTCGGCGTGCGCGGGGCCCTCGTCACGGGCGCCGGTGCCGCCGGTGCCGCAGGCGGACATGAAAAGGCCGAGGGCGGCGAGCACGGCCACCGCCGTGAACGCCGCCTGCAAGGTGCCCCGACCCGCGGTGGCCCGTTGGCCCGCTTCGGGATCCGGGTCGGTCAAGCCGCGCACCGCTCCTGCTCCTCACGCTCCAGCGCGCGTGCGTCCAGATCGCGGCGCTCCAGCTCCTCGCGGAGCCGGGCGAGCGCCCGGTGCAGCGTGCTCTTGACCGTTCCGGCCGACATGCCGAGGGCGGCGGCCGTCTCCTCCGTGGACATCTGCTCCCAGTGTCGCAGCACCACGACGCTGCGCTGCTTGGGAGCCAGCACCTTCATGATGTCCATCAGCAGGGCACGGTCCGCGTGCTGCTCGGTGGCGTCGTCGACGCAGGCGTCCGGGAGCTGCTCGGTCGGCACTTCCTCCAGCTTGCGCGCCCGCCACCACTCGGTCCGCGTGTTGATCATCACGCGGCGCAGATAGGCGTCCGCCAGCCGCTTGTCGGCTATGCCCTCCCAGCGGCCGTACGTCCGTACCAGCGCGGTCTGGAGCAGGTCCTGCGCGTCGACCGGGTCCGGGACCAGGCGGCGGGCACTGCGCAGCAGCGCGTCCTGCCGGGTACGGACGTACTCCTCGAACTCGAGCACCTCGCCCACTGCGCCCACCTCGCCCTGCTCCATGATCGACCGCCTCCATCCCCGTGCTTCTGTAGCTGTGCCACCCCGTCGGGCACAGAAATGAAGCTACGGAGGCGTTGTCACGGCGCTGTGCGAAGCAGCCTGCGGCTAGCGCTCGGCTGTCCGTCGGTTGTGTAACAGAGGTAGGGCGGACGTAAACGTGCAGGTGGGATGGGTTGGGTATGGGGTGATTTGGGGGTGGGAGGGGCTGAGGTTTCCCTGTGTTGCGTTGTGACTCGGCTGTACGTCAGCTCAGCGGCAGCCGGTACAGACCCCCCGCCAGCGGCTCCACCAACCCGTCCGCGACGAGGCCGTCGAGGGCCCGGGCGCGCTGCACCGGCTCGTGCCACACCCGGTCCAGGACGGACTGCGGGACCGGCGCGTGGGCGTCGCGCAGCACGGCGAGGAGCTTGCCGCGTACCTGCCGGTCGGTGCCCGCGTACGTCTGCCCGCGGCGCGGCGGGCCTTCGTGCTCGGGCTTGCCCGCGAGCTGCCAGGCGCACTGGGCGGCGATGGGGCAGCGGTGGCAGGTCTCGTTCTTCGCGGTGCACACCAGCGCCCCGAGTTCCATGGAGGCGGCGGCCCAGCGGGCGGCGGTCCGCTCGTCCTCGGGCAGCAGCGCGCGGGCGAGCTTGCGCTCGGCGGCGGTGGTGGCGTTCGGCGCGTACTGGACGCCGGTGACCGCGCGGGCGAAGACCCGGCGGACGTTGGTGTCGAGCACGGCATGCCGCTGGCCGTACGCGAAGGAGGCGACCGCGGCGGCCGTGTACTCGCCGATGCCGGGCAGCGCCAGCAGCTGGGCGTGATCCGTCGGTACGTCACCGCCGTGCCGTTCCGTTATGGCGACGGCGGCGCCGTGCAGCCGCAACGCGCGGCGCGGGTAGCCGAGCCGGCCCCAGGCGCGGACGGCCTCGCCGGGAGCCTCCTTCGCCAGGTCGGCGGGGCGGGGCCAGCGGGCCAGCCACTGCTCGTAGACGGGCCGGACGCGGTTGACCGGGGTCTGCTGGAGCATGAACTCGCTGACCATCACCCCCCATGGCCCGGCTTCGGGCCGCCGCCACGGCAGATCGCGGGCGTGCTCGTCGAACCAGGCGATGACGGGGGAGTGCAGGGGCTCGCCGAGAAGACGGTCGGCGGCGGTACCGGCGCGGTGCGGGGGCTGGGGCATCGTGGGCGCAGTCATGGCCTTCCGATCCTGCCACGGCGTGCGGCGCTTGGGCTGCTTTGGCCACGGCCGGTCGGTGGGTCGCCGGTGTGACGGCGGTCGTGGGTGTGCGCCGCGTCCCTGTTGTTCGGTGGCGTCGGGCCGGGATGATGATCTGGAAAAGTTGACGCAGGGCGGCGGGTGGGGGCAGCGACGGCGCCGATCTCTCGTACAGTTTGCGCCGTGGGATCTCTGCGCAATCCGGTCGGGCCGCTTCCCTCCTCCATCTACTGGCGTCGGAGGGCCGTACTGCTGTCTGTGATCGCCCTGTTGGCCTTGCTGATCACCTGGATCGTCACCATGGGCGGAGGCGGCGGCAAGAACGGCGCCGACGGTGCCAACGGCGACGGAAGTCCCACGCCGTCCACCATCACGCCCGGACCGTCCGGCTCCGGCCCCGCGATCAGCCAGGCGCCGGGCGGGCGCGACGAGACGGGGGACGGGGACTCCAACGGGTCCTCCTCCGGGTCGGGTTCGGGCGGCGGGGACACGGGCGGAACCTCCGACGGGGCCAACGGTGACAGCGGGGGCGACGACGGATCCGCGGGTGGCGGGTCCGAGGGCGGTGCCGGTAGCGGTGGTGGTGTCGGTACGGGGGACACGCTCCCGGCCGGGTCCACGCTGCCCAACTGCACCACCGGAGCGGTGAAGTTGAGCCTGCGCAGTGAGCACAACGCGTACGGGCCGGGGCAGACGCCGACGCTGGTACTGACCGCGACGAACTCCTCCGCGGCCGACTGCAAGGTCGATCTCGGGCCTGAGAGCACGGTGTTGACGATCACTCAGGCGGGGGAGGACGACGATTTCTGGTCGTCCGAGGACTGCGTGAAGTCCTCCGGGAGCCTGTTGTACCGGGTGCCTGCCGGCAGCAGCATCACGTACACCGTGGAGTGGGACCGGAAGGGCAGCGCTCCAGAGTGCGCTACGCCTTCGGTGGGGGCGGCTGGGGCGGGGACGTATTTGGTGGAGGCTGCGGCGCCGGGGTTTGCGAAGGTGCAGACGTCGTTTGTGCTGGAGAAGGACTAAGCGCTTCGCGTGGGTGCCGCGATTGGTCGGTTGGCGTCTGCGGGTCCGTTGTGGCTGGTCGCGCAGTTCCCCGCGCCCCTAAAGGGGCGCTGCAGCGACTGCGTGACTAGACGTACCGTTCCAGGATTGACGACTCCGCCAGCCTCGACAGGCCTTCCCGCACGCTACGTGCCCTTGCCTCGCCTACGCCGTCGACCGTCTGCAAGTCGTCCACGCTTGCGGCGAGGAGTTTCTGCAGGCCGCCGAAGTGGTCTACGAGGCGGTCGATGATGGCGCCCGGGAGGCGGGGGACCTTTGCCAGGAGGCGGAAGCCGCGGGGTGATACCGCGGTGTCGAGGGCTTCGGGGGATCCGGTGTAGCCCAATGCCCGTGCCACCGTGGCGAGTTCGAGGAGTTCGGCGTGGGTGAGGGCGTCCAGTTCGAAGAGGGCTTCTTCGACGGTGCGGGAGCGTTTCGCGGTGGGCTCGGGGACGTAGTCCCGGACGACCAGCTCGCGCTCGGGCTCCACGCCGGCGATCAGCTCGTCGAGCTGGAGGGCCAGGAGCCGTCCGTCCGTGCCCAGTTCGACCACATACTCGGCGATTTCGGTGGCGATGCGGCGCACCATCTCCAGGCGCTGGGCGACGGCGGAGACGTCCCGGACCGTCACCAGGTCCTCGATCTCCAGCGCTGACAACGTTCCCGCGACCTCGTCCAGGCGGAGCTTGTACCGCTCCAGGGTCGCCAGCGCCTGGTTCGCGCGGGACAGGATCGCCGCCGAGTCCTCCAGGACGCGGCGCTGGCCGTCGACGTACAGCGCGATCAGGCGCATGGACTGGGAGACGGAGACGACGGGGAAGCCGACCTGCTTGGAGACCCGGTCGGCCGTGCGGTGCCGGGTGCCGGTCTCCTCCGTCGGGATCGTCGCGTCGGGCAGGAACTGCACACCCGCCCGCAGGATCTTCGACAGGTCGGAGGTGAGCACGATGCCGCCGTCGAGCTTGCACAGCTCGCGCAGCCGCGTCGCCGTGAACTCGACGTCCAGCACGAATCCGCCCGTGCACATCGCCTCGACGGTCTTGTCGAAGCCGAGCACGATGAGTCCGCCGGTGTTGCCGCGGAGCACCCGCTCAAGGCCGTCGCGCAGGGCCGTGCCGGGTGCCACGGCGCTCAGTGAGGCGCGCATCAGGCCATCGGCACCGGAACTCCCGCCGGACTTTCCGGGAGCTGCCGCCCGGTCGTTGGCTGCCACTGCACTCCTCCGGTCGCAGGTACTTCTGGCGCTCCCGTTTCGCACACTCGGTTCGTACGCACGGGCGAGACCAGGGCAAAGTCTACCGGCGGTCCTCCTCGTCCCGTGGGGCCTCTCGGCGACGCGAGCGCGGAAGGACTCTCAGAGCGTCCCCTATGTCGGCCACTTCCAGGACCTTCATACCGGCGGGGATCTTGCCGGGATCGCCCGGCACGAGCGCGTGCGTGAAGCCCAGGCGGTGTGCTTCGGAGAGCCTGCGCTGCACGCCCGTGACCCGTCTGACCTCGCCCGCGAGCCCCACTTCGCCGATCGCGACGAGGTTCTTCGGCAGGGGGGTGTCGCTCGCGGCGGACGCCAGGGCGAGGGCGATGGCCAGATCCGCGGCGGGCTCGGAGAGCTTCACGCCGCCGACCGTCGCGGAGTAAATGTCTCGTTTGCCCAACGCGCTGATTCTGCCCCGCTGCTCCAGGACGGCCAGCATCATCGAGACGCGGGAGGTCTCCAGGCCGGATGTGGTGCGGCGGGGGGAGGGGATCTGGGAGTCGACGGTCAGCGCCTGGACTTCGGCGACCAGGGGGCGGCGGCCCTCCAGCGTGACGGTCAGGCAGGTGCCGGGCACCGGCTCGGCCCGCCTGGTCAGGAACAGGCCGCTCGGGTCGGTGAGGCCGGTGATGCCCTCGTCGTGCAGCTCGAAGCAGCCGACCTCGTCCGTGGTGCCGTACCGGTTCTTGACGCCTCGTACGAGCCTGAGGCGCGCGTGCCGGTCGCCCTCGAAGCTCAGGACGACATCCACGAGGTGCTCGAGGAGCCGGGGTCCCGCGATGGCGCCGTCCTTGGTGACATGGCCCACAAGGAGCGTGGACATGCCGCGCTCCTTGGAGGCCCGGATCAGCGCCCCGGCCACCTCGCGCACCTGCGCCATGCCGCCGGGTGCGCCGTCGATCTCCGGGGAGGCCACCGTCTGCACGGAGTCGAGGATCAGCAGGGACGGCTTCACCGCGTCCAAGTGGCCGAGCACGGCGGCCAGATCGGTCTCGGCGGCGAGATAGAGGTGGTCGTCCAGGGCCTTGATGCGGTCGGCGCGCAGCCGGACCTGGCTCGCCGACTCCTCGCCCGTGACGTAGAGCGTGCGGTGCTCGTCGCTCGCCGCCTTGGCCGCCACGTCGAGCAGGAGCGTCGACTTGCCGACGCCGGGCTCGCCCGCGAGGAGCACCACGGCGCCGGGGACCAGGCCGCCGCCGAGCACCCGGTCCAGCTCGGGCACGCCGGTGGAGCGGGCGGTGGCCTGACGGCCGTCGACCTGGCCGATGGGGAGCGCTGAGGTGGTGACGCGCCCCGGTGTCGTCGTACGGACCGCGGGCGTGCCGTACTCCTCGATCGTCCCCCACGCCTGGCACTCGGGGCACCGACCGAGCCACTTCGCCGTCTGCCAGCCGCACTCCGTGCAGCGGTAGGACGGGCGGTCCTTGGTGGATTTCGTACGGGCAGCCATGCGGAGAACCGTAGCCGGGAGCACTGACAACCCTGCCGCCGGACGTGTGACGCCCGGCACCATCGCCGCCGCGTTGGGCGTCCAGAACCATGGAATCCTGCGTTCCTGTCCCCTTATGAGGGATCGTTTCACCCGTATGGATTAAAAGTGCTCAAGGGGCGAGAAGCCGCCAACCCCCGCCGCCTACGGTCCACGGGTGATGAGCAGCAGTTCGGAGACCACGACCCGCACCACCGGCGCACACAAGGCGCACCGGGAGGCGCGTGACCGTGCTGCCGCGCGCACGCTGGCGCAGCGGCCGTCCGCGCGCTACGAGCCCTACCTTGACGGCCTGTTCACCTACTGCCTGTCCGTGCTGTGCGACCACGACGCGGCCACCGCCGCCCTCGGAGACGTCCTCGTGCTGGCCGAACGGCGTGGCCGGCGCGGCCCGGACGCGGCCGGCGACCGCAGGGCCTGGCTGTACGCGCTGGCCCGCTGGGCCTGCCTGCGCAAGCTGGCCGAGGCCAAGCAGAAACGTCATGCCACCCACGCCGCGGGACGACATACCGGCGACCGGCGGCGCACCGAGGAGTCCCCCGCGCCGCCCGTCTCCCCGCAGGTCCAGGAGCAGCGCCGGTGCGAACTCTCCCTGCTCGCCTGGCCGGAGGCGGCCGGCACCACCCCGGAGCAGCGCGAGGCGCTCGAACTCGCCGTGCGCCACCACCTCGCCGCGCACGAGGTCGCCGCCGTCCTCGGCCTGGACCTGGCCGCCGCCCGCGAACTGCTCGCCTCCGCCGCCTGCGAGGTGGAACGCACGCGTGCCGCCCTCGCCGTCGTGGAGACCGGCGGCTGCCCGGGCGTCGCCCGCCTCACCGGCGACAACCAGCTGGTGCTCAGCGCCGCCGTCCGCCGTGAGCTGGTGCGGCACGTGGACGACTGTCCGCGCTGCCGCCGTACCGCCGAGCGCGCGATCCCCGGCCGCTGGCCCGGCGCGAACGCCACCACCGCCGAACTGCCCGTCCTGGAGGCGCCCCGCGCGGAGCTGCACATCGCCCTGGCGCACGGCCCGCGCGCGCGGATCGCCGCTCCCCGCTTCGACCGGCGCGGCTTCCCGATGGACCCCAAGGACCGCGCGGCCCGCAGAGACCGGCTACGCGCGCGTGCCCTCACGACCACGGTGGTCGCCACCGTCGTGGCCGCACCCGTGCTCGCCCTGTGGGCGGCCTACCGCGGCACACCGGCCGCCGAGGGCCAGGAGGGCAGCTCTGCCACCGCGAGCGAGGCGCACGGCCCTGGCGGCCTGGACGGCGAGACGGCGGACGGCGGCTACGAGCACGCCGGCAACGCCCGCACCAGGCCCGGCACGCGCTTCGCGACGGGCGGCAGGCCCGACGTCTCGGTGGAGGTCATCAGCGTCACCGGCGCCGCCCAGAAGGCCCGCCTCGAGGTGACGGCCGGCCACAGCGGCGACACCACGCTCCTCACCCTCACCGCGACCGGCTCCGCGCCCGTCCGCTGGTCCGCGACCACCGCCGCCCCCTGGCTCTATCTGAGCCAGTCCGCGGGAACCCTCGCCCCCGGCGACTCGTTGACGATCAAGGTGTACGTCGACCATCTGCGCGAGCCGTCCGGGCCCTGGAGCGCGCGCGTGGCGATCTCACCGGCCGGCGCCGTCGTCTCCATCGAGGGCTACGGCACCGCGCCCACCCCGTCCCACCCGGGACCCGCTCCGGGCACCCCCGGCAACCCGCCCCCGTCGACCTCAGACCCCACTCCGACCCCGCCCGACCCGACCCCCACCGAGCCCACGCCGAGCGACCCGCCCCCGACCTCGGCAGACCCGAGCCCGACCCCCACCGAGCCGTCGCCGACCGATCCGGGGGACCCGTCAGGTCCGCCGCCTCCGTCGCCGAGCGACACCGGGGCCCCGAGCGCGCCCCCGTCGTAGCGGCTCAATCAACGAGCCGTCCGACCCACCGCGATCCGCAGCGGCTCACTCCACCGGATCCGCCGGATGCGGCGCCAGCAACGGCAGCTGCGACGCCAGCCGCTCCTCGCACAGCTCGACCAGCCGGTCGTAGCCCGCCTTGCCCATCAGCTCGGTCAGCTCCGCCCGGTACGACACATAGACGGGATCGCCGGCACCGTGCGCCGAGGTCGCCGAGGTGCACCACCAGTGCAGGTCGTGGCCGCCCGGACCCCAGCCCCGGCGGTCGTACTCACCGATGGACACCTGGAGCACGCGCGTGTCGTCGGGCCGGTCGATCCATTCGTACGTCCGCCGGACCGGCAGCTGCCAGCACACGTCGGGCTTGGTCTCCAGCGGCTCGCGGCCCTCCTTCAGGGCGAGGATGTGCAGCGAGCAGCCCGCGCCGCCGGCGAAACCGGGCCGGTTCTGGAAGATGCACGAGCCTTGATACGGGCGGGTCTGCCGGTCGCCGTCCTCGTCGACCGACACCCAGCCGGTCTGGGTGCCCACGTCATGGTGCTGCCAGATTTCCGGCGTGAGCCTCGCCACATGCCCGGCGACCCGCTTCTCGTCGTCCTCGTCGGAGAAGTGCGCGCCCAGCGTGCAGCAGCCGTCGTCCGCGCGGCCGGCCTGGATGCCCTGGCAGCCGCTGCCGAAGATGCAGTTCCACCGCGAGGTCAGCCAGGTCAGATCGCAGCGGAAGAGCTGCTCTTCGTCCGCCGGATCAGGAAATTCCACCCATGCGCGTGCGAAGTCGAGGCCCTTCTCGTCGCTCACGCGCGGGACCTTCGGCTGCTCGGCCGCCTTCGCCTGCGAAGAACCCTTGCCGGATTTGACCTTCTTGGCCGACTTTTCGTCCTTCGTCTTTTTCGTCTTTGGCACGGGACCAGGGTAAGTCGCCCGGAACCCGTTCCGGGACCGCCGAGGTGGCGGTGCAGGTCTTCGCTGGCAGTAGCGTTCTGTACATGAGACTCGGTGTCCTCGACGTGGGATCGAACACGGTGCACCTCCTGGTGGTGGATGCGCACCCCGGCGCGCGCCCCCTGCCCGCCCACTCGCACAAGGCGGAACTGCGCCTTGCTCAACTCCTCGACGACGACGGAGCGATCGGCCCCGACGGCGTCGACCGGCTGATCGGCGTCGTCCGCGAGGCGCTCCAGGCCGCCGAGGACAAGGGCGTCGAGGACCTGCTGCCCTTCGCCACCTCCGCCGTGCGCGAGGCCACCAACGCCGACGACGTCCTCGCGCGCGTGCACGCCGACACCGGCGTCGAGCTCCAGGTCCTCACCGGCGCCGAGGAGGCCCGCCTCACCTTCCTCGCCGCCCGCCGCTGGTTCGGCTGGTCGGCGGGAAAGCTGCTGGTCCTGGACATCGGCGGCGGCTCCTTGGAGATCGCGTACGGCATCGACGAGGAGCCCGACGCCGCCGTCTCCCTCCCCCTCGGCGCCGGCCGCCTCACCGCCGCCTGGCTCCCCGGCGACCCGCCCGACCCCGAGGCGATCCGCACCCTGCGCCGCCATGTCCGCGCCCAGATCGCCCGCAGCGTCGGCGAGTTCACCCGCTTCGGCCCCCCGGACCACGTCGTCGGCACTTCGAAGACCTTCAAGCAGCTGGCCCGCATAGCCGGCGCCGCCCGCTCCACCGAGGGCCTCTACGTCCAACGCGACCTCAAGCGCGAGTCCCTGGAGGCCTGGGTTCCACAGCTGGCGGGGATGACCGCGGCTCAGCGCGCGGAACTCCCGGGGGTCTCGGAGGGACGCGCGGGCCAGCTCCTGGCCGGCGCACTGGTGGCGGAGGGCACGATGGACCTGTTCGGCGTGGAGACGCTGGAGATCTGCCCGTGGGCGCTGCGGGAGGGCGTGATCCTGCGGCGACTTGATCACATGGGCTCCGCATAAGCGCCCCGATAGGGGCGCGGGGAACTGCGCGAGCAACCACCGACAACCCGCACTCGCACACGATGAAGCCGCACAACGGCGAATAGGCGAACACCAACCCCGACCCACCCCCGAGAGACACGTACCCTTTCCCTCGTGGCAAACCCAGCCGTACGGATCCCGGACGCGAAGGTCGCCCTCTCGACCGCCTCGGTCTACCCGGAGTCGACGGCGACGGCCTTCGAGATCGCCGCACGCCTCGGGTACGACGGGGTCGAGGTCATGGTGTGGACCGACCCGGTCAGCCAGGACATCGAGGCCCTGCGCCGCCTCTCGGACTACCACCGCATCCCGATCCTGGCCGTGCACGCCCCCTGCCTGCTCATCACGCAGCGCGTCTGGTCCACCGACCCCTGGGTCAAGCTCCAGCGCGCCCGGGCGGCGGCCGAGAAGCTGGGCGCGAGCACGGTCGTCGTACACCCCCCGTTCCGCTGGCAGCGTCAGTACGCCCGTGACTTCGTCGCCGGGATCTGGCGTATGGCCGACGAAACAGATGTGCGGTTCGCGGTGGAGAACATGTACCCCTGGCGCTACCGCGACCGCGAGATGCTCGCGTACGCCCCCGACTGGGACGTCACCAAGGACGACTACCGCCACTTCACGATCGATCTCAGCCATACGGCGACGGCGCGCTCGGACGCGATCCAGATGGTCGACCGCATGGGGGACCGGCTCGGCCATGTCCACCTCGCGGACGGCCGGGGCTCGGCCAAGGACGAGCACCTCGTGCCGGGCCGCGGCACCCAGCCCTGCGCCGAGCTGCTGGAACGGCTCGCCCTGACCGGCTTCGACGGCCACGTCGTCATCGAGGTCAACACCCGGCGCGCGATGTCCAGCGCCGAACGCGAGGCCGACCTCGCGGAAGCGCTCGCCTTCACCCGCCTCCATCTGGCGTCGGCCGTGCAGGCGCCCCGGCGATGACCGACGCGACCGCCCGAAGGCGCGGCAGACCCCGTCGTACGGAATCCGCCGACACCCGCGACCGCATCCTGAACGCGGCCCGCGAGGAGTTCTCCGAGCGGGGCTACGAGAAGACGTCCGTGCGTGCCATCGCCAAGGCGGCCGGAGTCGACTCGGCGCTGGTCCACCACTACTACGGCACCAAGGAGCAGGTCTTCGAGGCGGCCGTCGAGGTCGCCTTCGCGCCGGCCCTTAAGGTGCGTGACGTGGTCCTCGAGGGTCCGCTCGACGACGTCGGGGAGCGCATGACCCGGGTGATCTTTGGGCTCTGGGAGAACCCGGTCACCCGCGCACCGCTGCTCGCGATCGTGCGGTCCGCGGTGAACACCGAGGCCGCGGCGGCCGTCTTCCGCCGACTCGTCTCCGCGCAGCTGATGCGCCGCATCGCCGGTGAGCTCGACGCCCCGGACGCGGAGCTGAGGGCCGAGCTGGCGGCGGCGCAGCTCGTCGGCGTCGCGATGATGCGGTACGTGATCAAGATCGAGCCGGTGGCGTCGGTGGACGTGGAGCAGATCATCACGCGGGTGGCGCCGGTGGTGCAGGGACACCTGACGAATCCCTGAAGCCAGGCGCGTGGCCCAGACGAATCCCTGAAGCCAGGCGCGTGGCCCATCCGAATCTCTGAGACGCGCATCCCGCATTCCGGACGTGGTGTCCGGCTGTCAGTGCCCCGGCGTACGCTCGAAGCAATCAATATTCTCGGCAGAATTCTCCGAAGGAGCGAGCGACGATGCCCGAGCTGAGGTCCCGCACAGTCACCCACGGCCGCAACATGGCGGGCGCCCGCGCCCTTATGCGCGCCTCCGGTGTACCCGGTGCGGACATCGGCCGCAAGCCGATCATCGCGGTCGCCAACAGCTTCACGGAGTTCGTGCCGGGCCACACCCACCTCCAGCCGGTGGGCCGGATCGTCAGCCAGGCGATCGTCGAGGCGGGCGGCATCCCGCGCGAGTTCAACACCATCGCGGTGGACGACGGCATCGCGATGGGCCACGGCGGCATGCTGTACTCCCTGCCCTCCCGCGACCTGATCGCGGACTCGGTCGAGTACATGGTCGAGGCCCACTGCGCCGACGCCCTGATCTGCATCTCCAACTGCGACAAGATCACCCCGGGCATGCTGAACGCGGCCCTGCGGCTGAACATCCCCACGGTCTTCGTCTCCGGCGGCCCGATGGAGTCCGGCCGCGCCACGCTGGTCGACGGCACGGTCCGTACGCTCGACCTGGTCGACGCGATCTCCGACGCCGTGAACGACAAGATCTCGGACGAGGACATCCTCCGTATCGAGGAGAACGCCTGTCCGACCTGCGGCTCCTGCTCCGGCATGTTCACCGCCAACTCCATGAACTGCCTGACCGAGGCCATCGGCCTCTCGCTGCCGGGCAACGGCTCGGTGCTCGCGACCCACACGGCCCGCAAGGGGCTGTACGAGGCGGCGGCCCGCACGGTCATGGACATCACCCGGCGGTACTACGAGCAGGACGACGAGACGGTCCTGCCGCGCAACGTCGCCACCTTCGCCGCCTTCCAGAACGCGATGGCGCTGGACATCGCGATGGGCGGCTCCACCAACACGATCCTGCACCTGCTGGCGGCGGCCCAGGAAGCGGGCGTCCCGTTCGGCCTGGAGGAGATCAACGAGGTCTCGCGCCGCGTGCCCTGCCTGGCGAAGGTCGCTCCGAACGTCGCCAAGAACCGCACGTACTACATGGAGGACGTGCACCGCGCCGGCGGCATCCCCGCCCTTCTCGGCGAACTGCACCGCGCGGGCCTGCTGAACGAGGACGTGCACGCCGTGCACAGCCCGTCGCTCGCGGACTGGCTCAAGACGTGGGACGTGCGCGGCGGCTCCCCGTCGGCGGAAGCTCTCGAACTGTGGCACGCGGCCCCGGGCTGCGTCCGCTCCGCCGAGGCCTTCTCCCAGTCCGAGCGCTGGGAAGCCCTGGACGAGGACGCCGAGAGCGGCTGCATCCGCTCCGCCGAGCACGCGTACTCCAAGGACGGCGGCCTGGCGGTCCTCAAGGGCAACCTGGCGGTCGACGGCTGCGTGGTGAAGACGGCCGGCGTCGACGAGTCGATCTGGACCTTCGAGGGTCCGGCGGTCGTCTGCGAGTCGCAGGAAGAGGCCGTAGAGAAGATCCTCAATAAGCAGGTCACCGACGGCGACGTCGTCGTCATCCGCTACGAGGGCCCCAAGGGCGGCCCCGGCATGCAGGAGATGCTCTACCCCACCTCCTTCCTCAAGGGCCGCGGCCTCGGCAAGACCTGCGCCCTGATCACCGACGGCCGCTTCTCCGGCGGCACCTCCGGCCTCTCCATCGGCCACGCCTCCCCGGAGGCCGCGTCCGGCGGCACGATCGCCCTCGTCGAGGACGGCGACCGCATCCGCATCGACATCCCCAACCGAACCATCGAACTGCTCGTGGACGACGCCGAGTTGGCCCGCCGCGAGCAGGCCCTGAATGGGGTGTACGCCCCGAAGAACCGGGACCGCAAGGTTTCGGCGGCGCTGCGGGCGTATGCGGCGATGGCCACCAGTGCGGACAAGGGTGCTGTGCGGGATGTGTCGATGCTGGGCTGAGGGATTGGGCTTTTGACGGCCTGAGGCTTTGGGGGCCTGAGGTCTTGAGCGCCCGGGGTTTGAGGGCCGCCTCCGCGGGGGCGGCCCTTTCGTGTGCGACCTGGGCTGCCTGTGCTACCAGGTGGACGGATCGCGTGCGTCGAGGGCGAAGACGGTGCCGTCGGGGGCGGCGGCGTAGATGTGGCCGTCGGTGAGGACGGGCTGCGGCGGTGAGGTCGTGACCACCTCCGAGTTCGCCCCGAGGCGCGGCGGTGTCTGCCCGACGAATCTGCCCTTCCGGGCGTCGATGGCGAGCAGTCGTCCGTCGGCGGCGGTGAAGTACACATGGCGGCTGTCGACGACCGGCGTCGAACTGCGGCTCGCGGAGGTTTCGAGATGCCACAGCGGCTTCCGTGCCTCCATGCCGACGGCGTCGAGCGAACCGCCGGCGGCCAGCACGTAGACGTTGTTCCCGTGCACGGTGGCCTCGGCGGCCGTGCGCGGGACGGGCAGATCGACCCGGCGCGCGGCACCGGACTCAGGGGTGTAGCGCACCACCGCTCGGGCATCCCCGGTGGCGCTGTCGAGGGAGAGGAAGAACACGGATCCCCCGCTGGTGCCGATGGGCTTCAGGATCCCGTTCAGCCGGGTCTCCCATCGAACGGCACCTGTGTCCGGGTCCACCCCGGCGACCCGAGTGCTGGACCCGTCGAGGGAAGGGCTGGCCGCATAGGCCACCGGGTCACCGGCGAACGACGCGAAGGTCGGGCTGCTCTGGCCGGCTATCGAGTGGTTCCACTTGGTGCGGCCCGACGCGCTGTCGACGGCGGTGACCGTGCCGTCGGCGCCGGTGAGCAGCAGCATGCTGCCGGTGTAGTCCACGGCGCTGTTGGCGGGCACGTTCTGCTGCCAGCGCAGTGTGCCCGAGGCGGGATCGAGGGCCTTCAGGCGTCGGTCCCCGTTCGTCAGGAGCTGTACCAGACCGCCCGACAGGACGGGTGGCCCGCTCTTGCGCACATCGGCGACGGGCCGACGCCACAGCAGGCTGCCGTCGGACGGATCGAGAGCGAAGACCAGCCCGGGTCGTGCACAGAACAACTTGCCCGCTCCGTACGAGCATTGGGACATACCGGCGCCATTCGCCTGCGGCCTGGCCTCCCACGAGCTGAACTCGGCCGACGTGGTCCGGGGTGCGGCGTCCTGCGGCGTGGAGTTGTCGCCGAGTAGTTGGGCCGAGGCGAACCCACCGCCGACGACGAGGCCGAGGACGCCGGCCGCGATGCCAACCCGTCTGCGAAGACGTCTCCCGAACCGTCGTTCTGGCTTCTCGGCGCGAGGTTCGGGCCTCGGGGCCGTATCGACAGTTCGCTGCGTCGGTATGAACGCCTGTGTGTCGTACGACGCTGCCACCGACCGCAGTTCCCGCATGAGCTCGTCCGGCGTGATCCGATCCTCAGGCTCTTTGGCGAGGCAACGCAGCACCAGTGGCGCGAGATTGTCCGGCACGTCCTTCAGATCCGGCTCATCGTGTACGACCTGGTAGGCGACGACGTACGGGCTGTCGGAGTCGAACGGGCCGCGTCCGGTCGCCGCGTGGACCATCACGGAGCCGAGGGCGAAGATGTCGGCGGCGGGTCCGACCTCCCTCGGCCGCCGGAACTGCTCGGGTGCCATGAAGGGCGGCGTACCGATCAATTTCCCGGTCTCGGTGCGCAGTTCGCTGTCCTTGGGCCGAGAAATACCGAAGTCGATGACCTTCGGACCGTCCTCGGCGAGCAGCACATTGCTCGGCTTCAGATCGCGGTGCACGACCCCGACGCGGTGAATGTCGCGCAGCGCCTCCGCCAGCCCGGCCATCAACCGACGTAGCTCGGCAGGGGCCAGAGGGCCGTTCCGCTTCACCTGGTCGGCCAGCGTCGGACCGGGTATGAACAGCGTGGCCATCCAGGGGCGTTCGGCCTCCGGATCAGCGTCGACGACGGGTGCGGTGAAGGCACCGCTGACCCTCCGCGCCGCTGCCACTTCTTGCCGGAACCGCCCTCTGAACTCAGGGTCCTTGGCGAATTCGGCATGTACGACCTTCACCGCGAGCTTCAGTCCCGAGGTGCTCCGCGCGAGGTGCACCACACCCATGCCGCCCGACCCCAGACAGGACTCCAGACGGTAGTGGCCGGCGTACTCGGGAAGGTCCGCTTCCGCGCCCGCTCCGGCGTTCCGCTGTGGCGCCATGGGACCACCCCCGTGCTGTTCGTCGGCGCGCGCGACGCACGGAGCCTAGTCGATGACTCGTACGAGACAGAGGCGACTTGCTAGCCTCCGTGTGCGAGTTACGTACATGTGTTTCTTGACTCGTTTTGAGGGAATCAACGGGGCCCATGGAATGCATGGGTGCAACGGGGGAGGTTTTCCATGGCTCTTGACCATGTCGAAGAGGCCCAGGGCGGCGAGGGGGAGGCCGTCACGACGGCCGCAGCCGCGGCCGTGCGCTATTACTCGGTCGCCCCGGGCGTCCGCCTGAATGTCCGTAGCGGTCCTGGCACCAGCTACACCATCGTGCGTGTCCTGCCGGCAGGCTCCCGCGTCCCGATCTTCTGCCAGACGCCGGGCTCGACGGTCACGGGCCCGTACGGCACGTCGAACATCTGGGACAACATCGCCAACGGCGAATTCGTCTCGGACGCTTATGTGAACACCGGCAGCGACGGCTACATCGCGTCGCGCTGCGACTGACCCCTCTCGGAGAGAGAACGATGACATCCCGAAGACGCAGATCCATCATGCTCGCAGGCGCCACGGCGGCCTTTCTCATGGCGCTTACGCCTGTGGCCGAGTCCGCGACCCTGCGCTACTACCCGGTGGCCGAGGACGTCCGGCTGAACGTCCGGAGAGGACCCGGCACCAACTACGCCATCGTCCGCGTCCTGCCCGAGGGAGCCATGGTCCCGATCTTCTGTCAGACGCCGGGTACGACAGTGACGGGCCCGTACGGTACGTCGAACATCTGGGACAACATCGACGACGGCGAGTTCGTGGCGGACGCGTACGTGAACACGGGCAGTGACGGTTACATCAAGCCGCGCTGCTCCTGATCCCGCCAGGAGCCCGCGGCCACCCCGGCGCCATAATCGACCCGTGAGCGACGATTCCGGCACCCCGGCCACCCCCGCGGGCTCCCACGGCACCCCCGACACTCCGGCCCCCCGCCCCGAACCCATCCGCTTCTTCGGCACGACCTGGGTGAACCACGACAAGGGCTACACGACCCGCCGTATCGCAGCCGCCGCAGGCTCCCTCGCGACCACGGTGGCCGCCTGCCTCGTCCTCCGCTTCGCCTACGAGGGCCTCCAGATCGCCGACACCGGCAGCTTCGTCAACCTCCTGGTCGTCGCCATGTTCGCCGTCTGCACGGCACTCGCCTTCCGGCACACCTGGGACGCCTTCGGCAACCGCCCCGACCCCGACCGTCAGTCCTCCCTCCGCGGCCTCCTGGCCATCGGCTTCGTCGGCTCCCTCCTCGCCTACTTCATCCGCTCCCTCGTCGAGGCCCCCGGCGAGAGGCTCCACCGTAAGGAGTACGCAGCAGCCCGAGAGCGCCACGAGAAGCGGACGACACGCCGCTCGGGCAACCCTTCGAAGAAGAAGCGGCGCGGGAAGGGCTAGAACCGGGCTTGGCCGAGGGTGGTCTGAGGGCGGTCGCGGCGGTGCACTGGTCGCGGGGTTGAGCGCGCCCCACATCGCTCTTACCGGAATCTCACCGCTGCCGCCCCGACCCCCATCCACCATGTCCCTATGACGGCTTCCTCCCACCTCACCCGAGCCCTCTCCTTCAACGCAGCCGCAGCCCAATACGCCGCCAACCGCCCCTCCTACCCGCCCGCCCTCTTCGACGCGATCGAGGATCTCGCCGCCCGCCCGTTCACCGGCGCCCGCGTCGCAGACATCGGCGCCGGCACCGGCATAGCGACCGCCCTCCTGCACGCCCGCGGCGCGGACGTGATCGGCGTCGAACCGGGCGACGGCATGGCGGCCCAGTTCCACCGCACCAACCCCGGAATCCCCCTCGTACGAGGCACCGGCAACGCCCTCCCCCTGGCCACCGCCTCCGTCGACTTCCTCACCTACGCGCAGGCATGGCACTGGACCGACCCGGACCACTCGGTCCCGGAGGCGCTCCGCGTCCTGCGCCCCGGCGGCGCACTCGCCCTGTGGTGGAACACGTACGCCCTGGACGTCCCCTGGATCGCCGCCCAGGTACGCCGCATCGGACACGCCTTCGGCACCGACCCGGTCGTCGATACGAACGGTGCCAGCACCCGCGCCGCCGACCCCTCCGGCCGCCTCGACTTCACCCGCCGCATGGTCCGCTGGAGCCGTCGCGTCCCCATCGACACCCACCTGGCCAACATCGGCAGCCACTCGATCTTCCTGGTCCAAAGCGACGAAACCCGCATAGCCTTCCTGGCCGAGGAGAAGCAGCACCTCCTGGCCCTCTTCCCCCACGGAACCGTTGAGGAGACCTACGACGTGGACCTCCTCGTCGCCAGGCACCCCTGACCCCGCATCGCACGTCCGCACAACCGCCCCCGTCCCCGTCCCCGCATAGCGGCGGCGCAACGAGGAACCCGCGGGGGCAAGGGGCACCTCGCGCAGAGCGCCGAAGATGCACGGCACGCCCCTCGCCCCAAAGGCGCCCGCGAGGGAGACGCGCGCCCTCGCCTCAGGAGCAGACAGCCCGGAGCCCCAACCGGAGCCCGCGCCCCTACGCAAACCCGCCCGCCCGCACACACCCCTGCGCCAACATGTCCTCCCACCTCGACGCGGCTCCCCAACACACATCCACCCCCAACACCCCTCCACCTTGACGCCCACCCCCCACCGGAGCATTATTCACCGTATGATGAATTACACGTCCGGCCCACCCGCACCCACCCCAACCCCGAAGCCGCCCACGATCCAAGCCACCGACCTAACCGTCATCCGAGGCCCCCGAACCGTCCTGCGCAGCCTCGACTTCACGGTCCCCCCGGGCCAGATCACCGGCCTCCTCGGCCCCTCCGGATGCGGCAAGTCGACGCTCATGCGGGCGATCGTCGGCACCCAGGCCAAGGTCACGGGCACCCTGGAAGTCCTGGGCCGCCCGGCCGGCCACCCCACCCTCCGGACCCGCATCGGCTACGTCACCCAGGCCCCGTCGGTTTACGACGACCTCACCGTCCGCCAGAACCTGGCCTACTTCGCGGCGATCCTGAACCCGGCCCGCGCAGCCGCAGAGCACCGGCACGAGGACGTCACCCGAGTCATCTCCGAGGTCGACCTGACCAGCCACGCCGACGTCCTGGCAGGCAACCTCTCCGGCGGCCAGCGCAGCCGTGTCTCTCTGGCCGTAGCACTCCTCGGCACTCCGGAACTCCTGGTCCTGGACGAACCGACAGTGGGCCTGGACCCGGTGCTCCGCCGAGACCTCTGGAACCTCTTCCACGACATCGCGGCCACACGCGGCGCAACCCTCCTCATCTCCTCCCACGTCATGGACGAGGCCGAGCGCTGCCACCGCCTGCTGCTCATGCGCGAGGGCGAGATCCTCGCCGACGACACCCCGGACGCCCTCCGCACCCGTACCGGATCCGAGACGGTGGAGGCGGCCTTCCTGCACCTGGTGGACGAGGCGGTCGCGGCCGCCCGCACGAAGGAGACGACGCGATGAGTACGACCACGACGCGTACGACGATGAGGCCCACCCCCACCAGCGCCCTCAACGTCTCCCGCACCACCGCCACCGCGGCACGAGTCCTCAGCCAGCTCCGCCACGACCCGCGCACGATCGCGCTGATGATCCTGGTCCCGTGCGTGATGCTGTTCCTGCTGCGCTACGTGTTCGACGGCAGCGCGCGCACCTTCGACAGCATCGGCGCGTCACTCCTGGGGATCTTCCCCCTGATCACGATGTTCCTGGTCACGTCGATCGCCACGCTCCGCGAACGTACGTCGGGCACGCTGGAACGCCTCCTCGCCATGCCCCTGGGCAAAGGCGACCTGATCGCGGGCTACGCCCTGGCCTTCGGCACGCTGGCGATCATCCAGTCGGCGCTGGCGACGGGGCTGGCGGTCTGGTTCCTGGGCCTGGACGTCACCGGCTCCCCGTGGCTCCTCCTCCTGGTGGCCCTCCTCGACGCGCTCCTGGGCACAGCCCTCGGCCTCTTCGTCTCGGCCTTCGCGGCCTCCGAGTTCCAGGCAGTCCAGTTCATGCCGGCGGTGATCTTCCCCCAACTCCTCCTCTGCGGCCTCTTCACCCCCCGCGACAACATGCACCCCGCCCTCGAGGCCATCTCCAACGTCCTCCCCATGTCCTACGCCGTCGACGGCATGAACGAAGTCCTCAAACACACCGACATGACAGCCAACTTCATCCGAGACACCCTCATCGTCGCCGGCTGCGCCCTCCTGGTCCTCACCCTCGGCGCAGCAACCCTCCGCCGCCGAACAACCTGACACCCCCGCCTCACCCGCCCCACAACATCCCGCCCACCGGACACCCACCCCCGCCCCCCACCCCAAATGCGAGGATGACACCGGACGACAACCCCCGGAGGGCACCCCAGCCATGACCCAGAAAGTCGCAGTCCTCGGCACCGGCAAGATCGGCGAAGCCCTGCTCAGCGGAATGATCCGAGCCGGCTGGAGCCCGGCCGACCTCCTCGTCACGGCCCGCCGCCCGGAACGAGCCGAAGAACTCCGCACCCGCTACGGCGTCACCCCCGTCAGCAACCCGGAAGCCGCCAAGACCGCCGACACCCTCATCCTCACGGTCAAACCGCAGGACATGGGCACCCTCCTCGACGAACTCGCCCCGCACGTCCCCACCGACCGCCTGGTCATCAGCGGAGCCGCCGGCATCCCCACCTCCCTCTTCGAGGCCCGCCTCGCCACCGGCACCCCGGTCGTCCGCGTCATGACGAACACCCCGGCCCTGGTCGACGAGGCCATGTCGGTCATCTCCGCCGGCACGCACGCCAGCGAAGCCGACCTCGCCCACGCCGAGGAGATCTTCGGCGCCGTCGGCAAGACCCTCCGCGTCCCGGAGTCCCAGCAGGACGCCTGCACCGCCCTCTCCGGCTCGGGACCGGCGTACTTCTTCTACCTCGTCGAAGCGATGACGGACGCCGGTATCCTCCTCGGCCTGCCCCGCGACAAGGCCCACGACCTGATCGTCCAGTCCGCCATCGGCGCCGCGACGATGCTCCGCGACAGCGGCGAACACCCGGTCAAGCTCCGCGAGAACGTCACCTCCCCGGCCGGCACCACCATCAACGCCATCCGCGAACTCGAGAACCACGGCGTACGAGCCGCCCTCATCGCTGCCCTCGAAGCCGCCCGCGACCGCAGCCGCGAACTGGCCTCCGGCAACAACGCCTGAGCCGATGGTCTCCGGCAGCAATGCCGGAGCCGAGCCGCCCAGCACTCCGTCGCCTCACCACCACCCAACCCTCCAGCACGCGGAAATCCCCTCCCGTGTTGGAAGTTGTTGATCACTGATCGCGACGCGCGTCTTGTCCCACCCTCAGGTGCGTGCCTAACGTCGGACGCAGCAGCGGAAAGCGCTTTCCCTCCGGCCTTCCTGAGGTGCCCTCTATGCCATCCAGCTCCACATCCCCCCTCCGGGCAGCAGTCGTCGGCACCGGCGCCATCGTCACCGGCAGCCACCTCCCCGCCCTCCGCGCCCACGCCGACCGCGTCGAACTCGTGGCCGCAGTCGACGTAGACGCCACCCGCCTCACGGAATTCCAGAAACTGGCCGGTGAGCGGGTCACCGGCTACCACGACCTGCCCACCATGCTGGACACCGAGCACCCCGACCTCGTCCTCATCGGCACGCCACCCGCCCTCCACCAGCAGCAGACCCTCGCCGCCCTGAAGTCAGGCGCCTGGGTCCTGTGCGAGAAACCGCTCACCCTCTCCCTGGCCGAGTACGACGAACTCGCCGCCGCCGAGGAAGCCACCGGCGCCTACGCCTCCGTCGTCTTCCAGCACCGCTACGGCTCCGGCGCCGTCCACGCCCGCGATCTCATCCAGAACGGCACCCTCGGCACCCCGCGCGTAGCCCACTGCCAGACCACCTGGCACCGCGACGCCGCCTACTACGCCGTACCGTGGCGCGGCCGCTGGGCCTCCGAGGGCGGCGGCCCCACCATGGGCCACGGCATCCACCAGTACGACCTCCTCCTGCACCTCCTCGGCGACTGGACCGAGATCCGCGCGATGGCCGCCCGCCTCGTCCACGCCACCGAGAGCGAGGACGTCTCCACCGCCCTCGTCCGGTTCGCGAACGGCGCTCTCGCCACCGTCGTCAACAGCGTCCTGTCGCCCGACGAGGTCAGCCGCATCCGTATCGACTGCGACCGCGCCACCGTCGAACTCACCCACCTCTACGGTCACTCCAACACCGACTGGACCTACACCCCCTCTCCCGGCTCAACTCCCATTCCACCACCCACCACTGACACTCCCAGCTCCCACAAGGCCCAGCTCGGCGCCCTCCTCGACGCCCACGACCAGGGCGTACGTCCCCCAGGCAGCGGCCCCGAAGCCCGCCGCACCCTCGAATTCGCCGCCGCCCTCTACAAGTCGGCCTTCACCGGCGCGACCGTCCGGGCCGGCGAGATCGCGCCCGGCGACCCGTTCTACTCCGCGATGCACGGCAACCACCCGGAATGGAGCCCCAAGTGACCGCCCCCCACACCGCCGAGCCGCAGATCCAGGTGACCCACGTCCACGGCGAACGCATCACGGTCGCATCCGGCGATGTCCAGTTGATGGAGTACGTCTACAAGCCCGACCCCGATCCCTACGAGTCCCGCAAGCCGTACATCCACCCCCTGCGCACCCTCGCCGGCCACCCCGTCTCCGGCTACCGCCCCAACGACCACCGCTGGCACAAGGGCGTACAGATGACCGCCAGCCACCTCTCCGGCCAGAACTTCTGGGGCGGCCACTCCTACATCCACGGCGAGGGCTATCTCCCCCTCCGCGACCGCATCGGCTCCATGCGCCACGACGGCTTCGACACCCTCGACGTCTCCGCCGACCGCCTCGCCTTCACCGAGCGCCTCACCTGGATCGAGAACCAGGGCGCCGAATGGGCCCGCGAAACCCGCACGGTCACCCTCCACGACGTAGACGAGGATTCCGGATCCTGGGCCCTGGACTGGTCCATCCACCTGACCAACACCCGCGTGGACGGCGAGCCCCTCACCTTCGGCTCCCCGACCACCGCCGGCCGCGAGCACGCCGGCTACACCGGCCTCCACTGGCGCGGCCCCCGCGACTTCACCGGCGGCCGCGCCTTCGGCCCCGACGGCCCGGACGACCGCGACGCGTCCGACGACCTCATGGGCACCCACACTCCCTGGCTCGCCTTCACCGCCGAACACGACGACATCGACGGCCACTCCACCCTCGTCTTCGCCCACGCCCCCGAGAACGAGAACTCCATCCACCCCTCCCACTGGTTCGTCCGCTCCGAACCCATCCCCACCGTCGCCTTCTCCTGGGCGTTCCACGAGGAGTTCACGCTCCCGCCGGGGGAGTCCTTCTCGTACCGCTACCGGATCCTCGTCGCCGACGGCGCCTGGGACACCGCGCGCGTGGCGGCCCGACTGAAGGAGCTGAACTGGTGACCCTCCCCAGCACACCCCCACTCCCCGGCGGCATCGCCCTCTCCCATCTCTCTCCGTACGACTGGCAGGCCGCCGACGGCGTCTGCGGCGGCAGCCCTCATCTCCACCTGGTCTGCACCGAGGCCTACGTCGTCACCGGCGGCACCGGCAGCGTGCAGACCCTCAGCCCCGACGGCTACCGCGAACTCCCGCTCCAGGCAGGCACGGTCGCCTGGTTCACCCCCGGCACCGTCCACCGCATGGTTCAGGGCGAGGACCTCCGCATCACCGTCCTGATGCAGAACAGCGGCCTGCCCGAAGCCGGCGACGCCGTCTTCACCTTCCCTTCCGACTACCTGGACGACCCCGACCGCTACGCCGCCGCGGCCACCCTCCCGCCCCTCGACAGCCCCGACATCGAGGCCGCCGCCCGCAAACGCCGCGACCTCGCCGTCGAGGGCTACCTCACCCTGCGCGAGTCCCTCCGTGCCGGCGACCCCGTCCCATACCGCGCCTTCCAGGAAGCCGCAGCCCGCCTGGTCGCCCCCAAAGCCGCCGCCTGGCGCGGCATCTGGGAACGCGGCGCCCTCGCCGCCGCCCAGCAAACCGGCACCCAACTCGACGCCCTGGCCACCGGAACCGGGGGCGACTACCTCGCCACCGCCACCGCCCTGAGCACCGACCCCCTCCGCCTCGGCGGCTACGGCATGTGCGGCCGCCGCGACGAATACCAACTCCCCAGCGGCTGACAGCCCGAGCCCCTCCGGGACGCGCAGCCCCCCATCCCCACACGCTCCGCGCCCCGCATCCCCCACCTCCGAGAGGAGACTCGACACCCCATGCCCGGCAACAGGACAACGAGGTCCTGGGCTCTGGCCCTCACGCTCGCACTCAGTGCCCTCGGCACCGGCTGCAGCGGAGGGTCGGACCAGGCAACCGGCGACAAGACCGTGCTGCGCTACACCTGGTGGGGCAACCCCGACCGGGCCGAACGCACCGAGAAGGCCATCGCCCTCTTCGAAAAGCAACACCCCCGCATCGACATCCAGACCTCCTTCGCGGGCTACGAGGCCTACAAACAGAAACTCGCCACCCAGGCCGCCGGCGGCGACGCCCCCGACGTCATGCAGCTCGACTACCGCCAGATCGACCAGTACGCCCAGGGCGGCATCCTTCTCGACCTCGGCACCCAGTCCACCGTCCTGGACACCAGCGACATCGACCCCGGCCTCCTCGCCACCGGCAAGGTCGACGACACCCAGTACGCCATCCCACAGGGCCGCGGCACCGAGACCTTCGCCTACGACGCCCAGCAGTGGAAGAAGGCAGGCGTCGACCTCCCGGCCAACGGCTGGACCTGGGACGATTGGGCCAACGCCGTACGCACCGTCTCCGAGCGCACCGGCAAGCCCGGCTCCGTCGACCCCGGCCAGAGCGAGGACGTCTTCGAGGCGTGGCTGCGCGGCCAGGGCAAGTCCCTCTACACCAGGGACGGCGACCCCGGCTTCACCGCCGACGACCTCACCCGCTACTGGATCTTCACCGACGGACTGCGCCGCGAGGGAGCCGTCTCCGCTGCGGAGGACACCACCCAGGTCGACGGCACCGTCGAGAACACGCCCCTCGGCCGCGGCACCGCCTCCGGCGACTTCAACTGGGACGCCCCCACCGCCGGCTTCGTCCCGATCCTCGGCGACAACCTCGTCCTCGGCCCCCTTCCCGCCGGCCCCGCCGGCGTCGGTCAGTACTTCAAGCCCTCCATGTTCATGGCCGTGGCCGACTCCACCGGCCACCCCAAGGAAGCCGCCGAGTTCATCGACTTCATGGTCAACGACATCGACGCGGCCCGCATCCTCGGCGCCACCCGCAGCATCCCGGTCAACGACACCGCCCGCGACACCGTCGTCCCCGAACTCACCGGCATCGACAAGCAGATCGCTGACTTCCAGCAGTCCGTCGAAGGCGAACTCAAACCGCCACCCCAGGCACCGCCCTCCGGCGACAGCGGACTGCAGACCACCTTCATGCGCGACTACGACCAGGTGTCCTTCGGCAAACTGTCGCCCCGCGAGGCGGCCGAGAACTACCTCACCGAGGCGAAGGCGGAGCTGAGGCAATGACCACCACCGAAACCCCTGTCGCCCGCACCGCCCAGACCGACAAGGCCCCCGCCCCGCGCCGCTCCCGACGCCGCCGCGAAGGAGCCGCCTGGGTCTTCCTCTCCCCATGGGTGCTCGGCGCGAGCGTGCTCACCCTGCTCCCGATGGCCGTGTCGCTGTACCTGTCGTTTACCGACTACGACATGTTCACCGCCCCCCGCTGGATCGGCCTACGCAACTACACCCAGATGTTCACCGAGGACCCCCGCTACTGGCGCTCCGTCCTCGCCACCCTCACCTACGTCGTCATAGCCGTCCCCCTCCAGCTAGCGCTCGCCCTGGCAGTGGCCCTGGCCCTGAAATCGATGCGCCGCGGCAAGGCCTTCTACCGCTCCGCCTTCTACGCCCCCTCCCTCCTCGGCGCCTCCATGTCCATCGCCCTCGTCTGGCGGGCCCTGTTCAACGACGGCGGCACCGTCGACCGCATCCTCGGCACCGGCGGCTGGGTCAACCGCCCCGACTGGGCCCTCCTGGCCGTCGCCCTCCTCACCATCTGGCAGTTCGGCGCCCCCATGGTCATCTTCCTGGCCGGGCTCCAGCAGATACCCGCCGAGCTGTACGAGGCGGCCGCAGTCGACGGCGCCGGCACCTGGCGCCGCTTCACCTCGATCACCATCCCCATGCTGTCCCCGGTGCTCTTCTTCAACCTGGTGCTCCAGACCATCCAGGCCTTCCAGGTCTTCACCCCGGCCTTCGCCATCAGCGCCGGCAAGGGCGGCCCAGCCGACTCGACGCTCTTCTACACGCTCTACCTCTACGACCGCGGCTTCGTCGCCTCCCACATGGGCTACGCCTCCGCCATGGCCTGGGTCCTGCTCGCCGCCATCGGCCTGGTCACGGCCATCCTCTTCAAGACCTCACGCAGCTGGGTCTTCTACGCCAACGAGACCGAGGGAGGGGCCCGATGACCCTCGCCACCGACGCCCCCCGCAAAGCCGACTCCAGCCCGGACGCACGGCGACGCCTGCCGCTGAACCGCATCGCCCTGCACATCGGCTGCCTCGCCGCCCTGCTGGTGATGCTCTACCCGCTGGTCTGGCTGCTCGCGACCTCGCTCAAGCCCGCCGACGAGGTGATCGCCAGCCTCAAGCTGCTGCCGTCCCACCTGGAGTGGTCCAACTACAGCATCGCGCTGGACGGCGTGAACGACGTCTCCATCAGCCGTCTGCTGTTCAACTCCCTGCTCGTCGCAGGAGGCGCGGTCCTCGGCAACGTCATCAGCTGCTCGCTCGCCGCATACGCCTTCGCCCGGCTGAAGTTCCGTATGCGAGGGCCCCTGTTCGCCTTCATGATCGCCACGATCATGCTGCCGCACCACGCCGTACTGATCCCGCAGTACATCGTCTTCAACCAGCTCGGCATGGTGAACACGTACTGGCCGCTGATCCTGCCGAAGTTCCTGGCCACAGAGGCCTTCTTCGTCTTCCTCATCGTCCAGTTCATGCGCGGTCTGCCGCGAGAACTCGAGGAAGCGGCGACGATCGACGGCTGCGGCCCCTTCCGCACGTTCTTCTCGGTCATCCTCCCGCTGACCCGCCCCGCCCTGATCACCACCGCCATCTTCACCTTCATCTGGACCTGGAACGACTTCTTCACCCAGCTCATCTACCTTTTCACCCCCGAGAAGTTCACGCTCACCCTCGCCCTCCGCCAGTTCGTCGACGCCTCCAGCCAGTCCTCCTTCGGCCCCATGTTCGCGATGTCGGTGATCGCCCTCCTCCCGATCGTCCTGTTCTTCCTCGCCTTCCAACGCTTCCTCGTCGAAGGCATGGCCTCCTCGGGGGTCAAGGGATGAGCACGACACCCCACCGCGAGCCCGGCGAACTCTTCGGCCCGCGCGCCACCCTCTTCGCCGACGTCCTCAGCATCGGCCTGGCCACCACCCTCACCTGCCTCCCCCTGATCACCGCACCGGCCGCCCTCTCCACCGCCTGCGCCGTACTCAGAGGCGCGGCCAACCACGAACCCTCCACCGCTGGCCGCTACTTCGCCCTGCTCCGCCAACGCCTGCGCCCCGGTGACCTGGCCGCGGGCGCACTCGCCCTGGCCGCCACCCTGCTGGTGATCGCGGACCTGGCCCTGGCAAGCGCGGGCCTGCCAGGAGCACGGCTGTTCGCGACAGCGGCCACAGCACTCACAGCAGTGGCCCTCACCATCGCCCTACGGGCCTGCGCCCGCCCCGAGTCCCTCACCGACTGGCGGGCGGCACTCCGCGCAGCCGCGACCGACACAGCACGTGACCCCGCGGGCAGCGCCCTGGTCCTGCTCGCGGTGGCCACGGCTGCACTCTGCGCCTGGATGATGCTGCCGCTCGCCCTCCTGACCCCGGGCCCCCTCGCACTCGCCCTGGCCGGAGTGGCAAGGCGAAGGGAGACAGCCGGGACGTAAAGGACGGGACCAGAAGGACGGGACTAGGACGACAGCCGCCTGGCTATCTCAGGCAGGCGGCAACAGCCCGATCGCGCGATAGGCGGTATCCACAGTTGGCCGCGCCATCGCCCGTGCCTTCTCAGCCCCATCCCGCAACACCCCCTCCACATGACCAGGATCCGCGCACAACTCCTTGTGCCTCTCCTGTACGGGCCTGAGGAACTCCACCACGGCGTCAGCGGTGTCCTTCTTCAACGCGCCATACGACTCATATACACCGCTCAAGCCCTCCGGGTTCCCACCCGTACAGGCCGCAAGGATCTCCAGCAGATTCGCGACCCCGGGCCGCCCCTCCCGGTCGTACACGACCTCATGCCCGCTGTCGGTCACGGCCCGCATGACCTTCTTCCGCACCACGTCAGGCTCATCCAGCAGATAGACGATCCCCGGCCCGACGTCCTCGCTCTTCCCCATCTTCGACGTCGGCTCCTGCAGGTTCATCACCCGCGCCCCCACCTTCGGATACGTCGCCCGCGGCACCACGAACGTATGCCCGTACCGCTGGTTGAACCGCACAGCCAGATCCCGCGCCAGCTCCACATGCTGAACCTGGTCATCCCCCACAGGCACCTCATCGGTCCCATACGCCAGGATGTCCGCCGCCATCAGCACGGGATACGTCAGCAACGACAGCCGCACACTCCCGCCCCGCTCGCGCTCACGCGCCGCCTTCTCCTTGTACTGGATCATCCGCCGCATCTCACCGTCGGTGGCCACGCACTCCAGCACATACGACAGTCGCGCATGCTCATCCACATGGCTCTGCACGAATACGGTGCACAGCGCCGGATCCAGCCCCGCAGCGAGCAACAGCGTCGCCGCCTGCCGACTGAGCCGCCGCACCCGCGCCGGATCGTGGTCCACGGTCAGCGCGTGCAGGTCGACGACGCAGAACAGCGCATCCGCCTGATGCTGATCGACCGCGGCCCACAGCCGCATGGCCCCCAGATAGTTCCCCAGCGTCAGATGCCCGGTCGGCTTGACCCCACTGAAGACCCGCGTCATCTCTCCACCTCCTGGTCGAGACCGCCGCACCCGGCCGGCCGACCCTCCCGGAGGGAGATACGAGAACGGCCGCCGAAGCGGCGGCCGTTGGTTGCATACGTGAGTACGGCCGCCGTCAGGCGGCCCACCACAGCTGGGTACACGTACGCGTCGTCATGCAGGCCAGGCTACGCCTCCACGGCCCCCAGCGGACCCAAGTTGACACTCCCAGACCCGGTACGTACTGTTCTCCGAGTTGTCCGACGTGAGCGCCGACTCCGGTCGGTCCCCGGACAGCCAATCCGTAAGTACCAACCACTACTCGACGAGCAGTGATCATTCTGCTGTCGCGTCATTGGTATGCGTATTTACGGAATGAGGAATCCGCGATCGAGAGACCGCAGCCCCCGATTAGCTCGGGAGCAAGGAATCCGCTAAAGTCTCACTCGTCGGAACGGCCCAACGGCCGGGAAGGCAAACCCCGCTGACTGGGGATCAGGTCGAGAAAAGGTCTGGTAGAGTCGGAAACGCAAGACCGAAGGGAAGCCCGGAGGAAAGCCCGCGAGGGTGAGTACGAAGGAAGCGTCCGTTCCTTGAGAACTCAACAGCGTGCCAAAAATCAACGCCAGATATGTTGATACCCCGTCTCCGACCGTTCGGTCGGGGCGAGG